>CAYVVK010000015.1:10338-17657 GCA_964454855.1 uncultured Phaeodactylibacter sp.
TGCTCTCCATTTCAGTGGTGTGTTTCTCCTGGAGTTTAGACCAGATGGCCCTCCATTGATCCGTGGTGTGTTCCGCATCTACATCCGTGATCTTCTTGTCCAGCAGCTCGTTCTCCGAATACCCCAGGTTTTTATAGGCTGCCTGATTGACGAAAAAGAAAGAGCAATCCGGTTTTATCCAGTAGATCATGGCCTCCGAATTGTCGAGCGTGATGCGTGCAAGCTGGCCAAAGGTGTCTTCCATGGCGGTGGTGGAGCGCACAGCTGTAGTTTCTTCGGGGCTTTTTTTCGCTGGTTGCAACAGGCAGCAGCAAAGCTCCTTTTCCCGGAATTTCAGCAGCCGGGATTCTGCTTCCAGCAGGACGTCCTTTCCCTCTGCATCAGTCCATGTTATCGTATTCTTAATGGCATCTCCGGATCTCAGTTCCTTCCACCTTTTTTTTAGTTCGATGCGGTTGAGCCGCTGGTTGAGTTGCAGCAGCTGCATATTCTGCAAACCCTTTACGGGATAGCCCAGCCATTTTGCAATATGCCGGTTGGCATAAAAAATAAGGCCGGAAGCATCGTATAATACCACCCCTCCCAGGTGCGGCTCGACTGCCTGGTAAAGTTGTTGAATGTCAGAGATTTGAAAAGACGGTTTATTGTCCATGCACTTCGGCTTGCAAAGAATTGGCCATCTGCCATTTGCTGGGGGAGAAAAATACGGCTTTATTATGATATTTAATAAAAAACATCAAATAAGGTTTCGTTACCCTTCTGATTTTGCTGGAATGCGCTGGTTTTCAGTAGATAGTGTTTGTGGTATGATTCTTGACTTATGTAAAGAGCACAAGCGATCCTGCTACGACACAAACAACAGCCTAAATAACGTGAGTTCGGGATAAAATTGATGGTAAATCGTTGCAATGGCAGTTCGCTGTTCGCAGGCCGCAGCGAATGGCAAATAGCGAGCGGCGAATAGCTCCAGAGAGCTACAAGTTGTTGATATTCAGAGGGTTTGACCCCGAATTGACGTAAAATAATGAAGTTTCATTACGACGAGGACATTGTTCCTTTGCTTTGGAAAAAAAGAGAATTGCGCTGGAGTGGTTATATGAGCGTTACAGCGGAGTGGTCTTTGGCCTGGCCAGCCGGGTAGCGCCATCTGAAGAAAAGCCAGGGACAGCTTTCAACTTTCCGAACAGTAGCCCGGCAGCGAGTTGCGCAAAACCATTCTGAAGCTGAGGGGGAATCAGAAGATCAATGAGATCGTCAGCAAAAAATAAGTAGGCGGACAGAACAATATAACAATTCAACAATATAACAATCTGCCCGGAACGCCCGAGAATAAAGCGCTTCAGGCTCTGCTATCGCAGCAGTATAAGTAAACTAAATCTGTCCGCCTACTTAGCTGAGCGTAACTATTTAGGTTTTACGGTTGGTTCAACGAGAGCCCAAAGTTCACACCGATAGCCCCCCAGCAGAGGATTGGCCGCAATACCGGCCTGCCTACCTGCAGTGAGCAGGAAGGAACACCATAAACCCGCCACATCTAACCCGTTACAGCTGAGCTATATTTTTCCCTTGATAAAAGGCAGCTCCCAGTCCAGCGGCTTGTCCTTCAGCGCCTCTTTCTTTCTTTGCAGGTAAATGTCGGTGAGTTCCTTTTCGGCCTCCGCCTCCTTGCGGGTGCGGTGCACGCCGGTCTCTGTGTCAAATTGCACCTTGTTTTGCGTGGCATTACGCAAAAGCGTGACCTCCTCCAGGTTAGCCATTTCGAACCGGTGTTCGTGCTGGTGCAGCAGGTAATCGTAGGGGCTGCGCGTAGAGATGAGCTTGACGAAGATGGGCGCCGTCTCTATGGCGATGAAGAGCAGCATGATGAAAATATTGGCCAGGAAGATGGCCTGGCTCTGTTCGCCCAGCCGGTGCAGTGCTTCCATGCGGGCCGCCATACCGCCGTAGTCCTTGCGTTCCAGAGAGGCGATGTCGGCCTGCATGAGGCTGTCCATCTGCGTCACCTGCTTTTGCTTTTCGGCAATAAGGGGGAGGGTGCGGGCCTCAGCAGCCTCGAGTTCGGCCTGTGCCTCATCGGCCTTGGCCTTTTTGGCGCGGTAGATGGGCCCGAGATTTTTCTTGCCGGAGCCTCCGGTGCCATCGGCCTCCTGCAGGGCCATGAGGGCCAGTGTATCGCGCCTGGCGGCGAGTTTGTCCAGCTCGGCCTGCATGTCGGCTACCTGAAGCTGATAGTCTTTCATCTGCCCCTGGTAGCGGTCCTGTATTTTGGATTCCTGGGTTTTGAATACTTCCTGCTCCATGGTGATCAGCTCGGCGTCGATCTCCTTCTGGAAGATCTTCAGCTCCAGGGGTTTGGAAATGACCAGGGCCAGCAGTACCGCCAGGAGGAGGCGGGGGAAGGCCACGACGAAGTCGCGGAAGAAAGAGCCTCGGCTCTTCATGCTGGACACGATGTAGCGGTCGAGGTTGAAGATCATCAGGCCCCAGATCAGGCCGAAGAGAACGGCAAAGAAATAACTGTCGAACACCGTATATATGGCGTAGCCGGCGGAGAAAAAGGCGAGAATGCCGGTGAACAGCACCGTGCCGCCTATGCCAGCGTACTTGTTTTCATCGGAGGGGCATTTTTCCAGGATCTCTAAGTTCACTCCCGAACACTGCAGGAGAAAACGCTTCAGCTTGCTCATAGCCAGGTGA
The DNA here is from genome assembly GCA_964454855.1 of uncultured Phaeodactylibacter sp. Lineage (GTDB taxonomy): Bacteria > Bacteroidota > Bacteroidia > Chitinophagales > Saprospiraceae > CAYVVK01. The sequence goes on from CAYVVK010000015.1 coordinate 13,036, forward strand.
TTTTAGTTTTTAAACCAGGCTTGCCGGGTTTTGTCTTGTAGTAAATCCGGCAAGCCTGTTCTGCATTAACGACAAAGCCATCCGAAAATGATGGCTTTGCCGAAAGATTTTAAATTTTAACGATCAAACCCGGCTGCGGATGGACGAAACCCGTATCATTCTTTCAATACCTGCACTTCCAGGTAAGAGGGGTGCTCCGCATCGTGGTAGATGCGCTGGGTAGCCTTTTGAAAATCTTCAGCATCGCATTCATAGATGTTGACGAACTTTTGCGGGTTGCGGTCCACCAGCGGGAACCAGGAGTGCTGCACCTGTATCATGATGCGGTGGCCGGCCTTAAAGGTGTGCGCCACATCCGGGATCTCGAAACGCACCTGCGTGATCTTATTCGGTTCGAAGGGCTCGGGTTTTTCCAGGCTGTTGCGGAAGCGGCCGCGCATGACCTCGCCCCGCACCAGCATCTGGTAACCTCCCATGGGCACGTTCTTGGGGTTGGAGGGATAATCCTCCATTTTATCCGGAAAGACGTCGATCAGTTTGACGACATAATCTGCATCGGTGCCGGTGGTGCTGACGTAGAGGTTGGCTGCCAGCGGGCCGGTAAGGGTTACGTCCTCTTCCAGCACTTCTGTTTCGTAAACGGCCACGTCGGGGCGGCGGGAGGCGAAGCGCTGGTCGTCGGTCATGTACTGCGTAGTGCGGCGCAGGTGGACGTCTTCGGTGTAGGGAACGGGCCTCATGGGGTCGCTGACGTACTCGTCGTAGCTGACGTTTTCTGTGGGAGCTTCGAAAGACAGCCCTTCCTTTGGCTGGAAATACAGCCGGGTGGTAGTGGTATTTTCCGGCGGCCAGCTGTCGAAGCTGCGCCACTCGTTGTCGCCGGTCACAAAGGCGAGGGCCTCGGGAATCGTCATATCGCCCTCTTCGTGCAGGTAGTATTTGAAGAACTGATCTTCCACCTCCTTGTACCGTTCGGCAGTATTAAATCCAAAGTGGATGTTGCCCATGTTCTCCGCCTGTCCTCCGGCCCATTGGCCGTGGTGCCAGGGGCCCATCACCAGCCGGTTCTCCGTACTGGGCGGGCTTTGCTTTTCAATGGCCTTGTAGACCGCCAGCGGGCCAAAGGGGTCTTCGGCGTCGAACCAGCCGCCTACGGTCATGACCGCCGGCTTTACATCCTTGAGGTGAGGCCGGGGGTTGCGCGCCTGCCACCACTTATCGTAGTTGGGGTGTTCCATCAGGTCGTTCCAGAAGGCCACCGAATCGTGGAGGTAGAGTTTATTCAGGTTCTTGATGGGCCCAACCTCCAGGAAGAACTGGTAATTGTCTTCCGTGGGCCATTCGAAGCGGGGGGCGCCGGCGGTAGTGGGCTCGGGACGGGGCTGGCCGAAGCTGGAGAAAAAGCTGAAGGCGTCCATGACGAAGAAAGCTCCGTGGTGGTGAAAGTCGTCGCCAACGAACCAGTCGGTAACCGGCGCCTGCGGGGATGCGGCCTTAAGGGCGGGATGGGCATCCGGCAGAGACATGGTGGCGTAGAAACCGGGGTAGGAAATGCCCAGTATGCCGGCCTTGCCGTTGTTATTGGGGAAATTACTTACCAGCCAGTCGATGCTGTCGTAAGTATCGCTGGTTTCGTCCACCTGCCCTTTTTTCTTGTTCGGGATGTAGGGGCGCACGTTCATGTACTCGCCCTCGCTCATATATTTTCCGCGCACGTCCTGGAAGACGAGTATGTAGCCGTCATCCAGCAGGTGTTTGTACAGCGAAAGGCGCGGGCTGTACAGGCCTTCGCCATAGGGGCTGCAGCTATAGGGCGTGCGCCACAGCAGGAAAGGGTAGGAGCGGGTAGTGTCTTTGGGGTAGTAAATGGAAGTGAACAGCCGCTTGCCGTCGCGCATGGTGATGTAGAGTTCTTCCTTTCCGTAATTTTCTTCTATCCAGGCCATGTTCTCATCCGCATATTCCAACTTTTCCCGGGTGAGGGTGAGCGGAGTGCTGAAGTCGCCTTGAGTGAAAGTTCCCTCGATCTGGGTGTAGCCTTTATCCACCTTGCCCTCATATCTGATTTTCAGGCCAGGAGCGCTGAAGGAGAGGGTGGGCGCTTTAAAGGAGAATTCAGGGACTGCCAGGCCGTAAGATTGCTGGTCAGGGCTGTCGAGTGATGCTTTGTAGCCATCACCGTCTTCTTCTACATGTAATACCAGGCGCAACTTCACGCCAGGCACATCCAACACGCCCTGCCACTCACCGGTAATGTCCTGTGCCAGTAGCAGGAAAGGAATGAGGAGAAGTAATACAGCCAGTTGGAGAGGTCTGATATTCATGATTGGTCTTGTTTTGGTTGTAAAGGTAGTAAATTGGTGTATTGGTGTATTGGTGTATTGGTGTATTGGTGTATTGGTGTATTGGTGTGTTGGTTTTCCGGTATTTCGGTATTTCGGTTTTTTGGGGTGGGTTACCCTCCTTTAGGTGCCCTGCTTTAGTGCTTGTTTTGATGTAGACATTTGGGCTGCCCAGATGGGCCCGTATTGGGCGGTTCGTAACTAAAAAACCGGGACTGTTCAAACCGCCGTGTTTTGTCGCGAACCGCAGAGGGCACAAAGGAACGCGAAGTAATTGTAAATCATTCGCTGTCAGGCGAATAACTTTGCGCTCTTCGCGCGCTTTGCGGTTCAAATCCTCACCGCGGACACACTTTAGTGAACATTCTCAAAAAACCAGCGATCTGAACAGTCTCCCATTCGTAGCCGCAAGGCCCCTATACCGTTACACCAATACACCATTATACCTCTCATCCCAACCACAACACCCAGGGCGTGGCCAGCAGATAGATGATCAGGTTGGCCACAGTGATAATGGCGCCGTTGCGGTACAGTTCTCCCTGGCTGAGGTAGCCGCTGCCGGCGGCCAGCACGTTGGCGCTGGAAGCCTGAGGGGTAATGGCGGCGAAGAAATTGGTGGCGAAGGCCAGCATAAAGGCCATGAGGGCGGCCGGCACCCCGGCATTTACCCCTACCTCCAGAAAAACAGCGAAGAGCGCCAGCAGCTGCGCCGTCTGGCTGACGAAGAGGTAGTGGATGAGCACATAGATCGTGATCAGCAGCAGGTAGACCTGTATCCAGCTCAGGCCCTGCAGCTGGGAAGCGATCTTGCCTCCCAGGGTGGACATAAAGCCCAAATCGTTCAGCGAGCTGCTCAGCACATAGAGGATGGCAAACCAGATAAAGGTGACCAGGGCGTCTCCTCCTTCTTCCCGAAGGTCTTTCACTGTATATACTTTGAACAGGAGCATGGCTCCAAGGCCCATAAAAGCGACGATGGCCAGGTTGAGGCCAAGTGTGGCGGCCAGGCCCCAGAGTGCGACCATTACTATAAAGATGATGGCCATGGCCCATTCCTGCCGGTTCATGGGCCCCATTTCTTCCAGGGCGCGGGCGGCGGCCTTCGGAGCTTCCGGCGTATGCCTGGCGTCGGGAGGGAAGAAGCGGTAGAGCACATAGGGAAGGGCGATCAATGCAGCAATGGAAGGCAGGGAACTGACGAGCAGCCAGTGGGCGAAGTCCATCTGCACGCCGTAATCCTGGGCGATGCCCGCTCCTATGGGGTTGGCGGCCATGGCGGTCAGCCATAAGGCGGAAGAAACCGTCAGGCTGGCGATGTTGACCATCATGAGATAGGCGCCGGTGCGGCGGCGGGTGGCCCGGTCGGGGCGCGAGCCGGTATCAATAGCGAGTGAGAGCACGATGGGATATAACACCCCCGAGCGGGCGGTATTGCTGGGAATGGCCGGGCCGATCAGCGCATCCGTAGCCGTGATGCAATAGCCCAGCTGCAGCGTAGAGTGCCCAAAACGGCGGATGAGCAGAAAGGCAATGCGCTTGCCCAGTCCGGATTTGACCACGCCCTTGGCCACCAGAAAAGCGGAGAGGATGAGCAGCATGAAGCTCTCTGAGAAGCCCGAGAAGGCCTTCTCGGTGGTGATGGTACCCAGGGAAACGGCCACCACCATGGCCAGCAAAGAAGCCAGAAAAATAGACAGCGCTTCAATGAGAATGGCAAAAATGGCGGTGATGAATACGGCGAACAGCTGCCAGGCCTGCGGGCTGAGATCCCAGGGTATGGGTGCCAGGCCTATGGCCAGGCCTACGATGAGCACCACGAGGCGTCTAAACCAGATGTTTTTCCAGAGTGCTTTGATCAAGGGTGAGTGGGTTTTTACCTAAAGGTAAGGGTTTATTGGTTGATTGGGCCTGCCCCGGCGGCTTTGTCCCCCGTAGGGTGGCTCCGTTGTCCGAAGGCCGAAGCCTTGACAAGTTCGCTGAAGCCTCGCCGCCCGCGGAGAGCGAAGGTGGGTTGATTGCCGCTCGCCTGCCCGTTGGGGCGGCTCAAGTCCTTCCTAGGGCAACATGCTTAGGTAGGCGGACAGCTTTAGATTTCATATCGCAGTGCACGGGCGAGCGTCCCCGCCTGCTGTGCCAGCAAGGCCGGCAGGCACGCTCGCGATAGCTTCAGCTTAGAGGGCTGAGTCACTCCCGAGCCTGCCTTCGCCGATGCTTCGGCAGACAGGCATGGAGGCTCGGCCGTGCAAAAAACACGCCGCTTCGTTCGCGAGAGACTACAGT
>CAYVVK010000015.1:17667-24931 GCA_964454855.1 uncultured Phaeodactylibacter sp.
GCGGTATGATGCAAGTCTCCAGACTTGTACAAGCGAATCATTTTTAGTCGAGTCGGAGACTCGAGAAAGCCGCATCGCGTCAGAGACGCTCGCGAACGGAGCGTAATTTAAATATGTCCGGGTACTTATTCCTTTTCTTCCATCCATCATTGTGTTTAATGGCAACTTTTTTGCCTTTCCTCCGTAAAACTTCTAAAGTAAAAGCCCGAAAGGGACATGGTAAAGCTCCATTTCCCTATAGCATGGCTTATCATATCAGATTATACTAACACTATCATAAACTATAAGCCCATGAAAATTCTCCAAAACCGCGTCTCCTACCACGGCGAAATTGCTTACCCTTTACTACAGGAAGGCTACCTGACCATCGGCTTTTCAGACTTTGCCGAGCAACAATTCATTGATGAACTGCTAGCCGGAAATGACTGGCAGGAAAGGTGGCAGGTTTTAGAACGATACTTTGAAGAAAAATGGGGAGGCCAGAATTCCAGGCGGCATGACCTCTGGCGCTTTTTGGAAGGGGTATCCAAAGGGGATCGCATCTTGGTGCCTCAGGGAAATCAGTTTAGCGTATTCGAGCTGACAGCTGAACAACCGCAGCCTATAGGCCAATTGCCCATCAATGAACTCCGCGAACGCACTCAATTGCCATTGATAATTGAAAATGGACGTCTTTTTTTAGAGGACAATCCCGACTGCATCGACCTAGGATTTTTCTGGGAAGTCGCACCCATTGAAACATACATCCCCCGGGATTATGCCGAGGCAAAGTTAACAGCTCGCATGAAATACCGCCGGACCAATGTTTGGATGAACGATTTAGTCAATGACTTGGATAAGGCTTTGCAAGCATATAAAGCGGAAAAACCTATTGACCTTTATGAGCAGATAATAGAGGACGCTGTACCAATGGTCCTTGAAAAAATCCGGAATAAGCTCAACCCGAAAAAATTAGAGGCCTTAGTCAAATGGTATTTTAAAAAGATGGGGGCATCCAATGTAGACAGCCCTCCCAATAATGAAGCGAATAAAGAAGGTGATGCCGATGTCATAGCCACTTTTGAGCCGCTCAAACTGATTATCTATACCCAGGTGAAATTTCATGAAGGTGAAACCAATTCCTGGGCCTTAGAGCAAATTCAAAGCTATGTTGGCCAGAAGAGTATAATCGGTGATGATGATTACAACCATGTTGGCTGGGTTATTTCGACCGCAGACAGGTATTCAGAAGAATGCATCGAAAAAGCTAAAGAAGCCGGTGTGCGGCTCATCAATGGCAGTGACTTTTCCCTAATGCTTCTGGAAACTGGCATCTCGGGATTAGACAGGCTATAGCAAAAATATGACTGCATAGAATTTACGAGTCAACCATTGATAACAAAAAATTCCCTATACTTGCCAACAGCCCAACGCGACATCAATGAACAAAAAAAGCCTCTCCGAAAGGGACATATGCACCAAGTTCATCAACCCCGCCATCGAGGGGGCGGGCTGGCATATGAAACGGCAAGTCCGTGAGGAAGTGACTTTTACGGATAGATGCATCATTATGCAGGGCAAAATACATACCCGCGGGAAGCGGAAACGGGGCGGACTACATCTGGCGATCAAAAAAGCGATCAGTTCTGCATCTGTCCCGGGCGGTTTAAATAAATCTCTCACGCCGCCTGCCGCAACAGCGCCCCGATGATCTCCAGTATATCCTTCTTGAAAGCCGCCTTGTCGAAGCCTTTGACCTCCCCTGGCCGTTCCAGGCATTGCAGGAAGCCTTCGAGGATGTATTGATCGTATTCCCAGTCGTTCATCTGGAGGGCTTTGTGGTAATCGAGGTCTATAGTCAGGAACCACCGCTTTTCTTCCTTTAAATATTCATTCTTATTGCTTCTATGCCGTTCCGACAGCTTTTCGCTGATGGTAGGGCTATAGGTGATGCTTTCTACTGAGTTGCCGTATTTTGAAAGGTCAATTCTTTCGTTGATGAACGTAATTATTCGGCCCACGTTACCTTTCCTTCTCAGGGCAGTGCCTTTAACAGATAATATATGAAATTGCGGTACTTTCAATTCCATTAGCGGTATATTTTGTTGCCGGGCGGGCGCTTAAGCCAAAGCCCTGTAGTTTTCAATCGTATCAAGTTTTCGTGATGCTTTTTGTACAAATATATGCTGTCCAGCTGTACTTTAAAACAATAGTCCTTTGTGCCATAGTTCTGCTCTATCAATTCCACTAGGTTGACTTGATATTCCGGATCCTTTTTTCGAGATTCAAAATCGCAGGTTTCGCCGTATTTCCAAACTTCTCCGTCGCTTAAAAATATGGTTTTTTGTCCATTCGGGCAAGTATAGCAGGCCCGATAGCCATCGCCCGCAGCAATGGCAACATACTGGACGCAGTCGTCCCGTTTTTTCTTATGCTGTTCCAGCTTTTCATGAATCTCCGGAATGACTTCCGGATTACCCTCTTCATCCAGGTAAACATGCCTCTCCGTCCCTTCGATGTATTTTCTGGACATCTGCACCCCATGCTTTATCCCGGCGGCCAGGATAAGGAGCATTAAGATCAAAGCGAAAAAAAGAAATGGCGGTTTTTGGCGGTTCGGTTTCCAGGTTGATGGCTTTGGCAAAACCGGCTTTATAACGGCGGCGTTCTCCATAGCAAGGTTATTTCAAAAAAATCGGTTTGAAATTGTGCCGCTAAAGTAAAATCCCTTTTTTGAAAAAACCAGGACAGTTGGCAGCTGCCTTTAAGGAGCAGTATCAACCACATACCGCCACTGCCAGATCCGCCCGTCATCCGGGTCATCGATCTCCTGCACGAAGGCAAAGCCGCAGTTCTTCAGTACCCTTACAGAGGGATTTTCCTGCGCCAGGGTGTGCGCCTGCACGATGCGGACGCCCGGTTGCCGGGAAGCGTGTTCCACCAGCGCGCGGGCGATCTCGCCGGCCAGCCCCCGCCGGCGGTAGGGCGGGCTGATCTCGTAGCCGATCTCCACCACGCCCTCTTCATCGGGCAGGCCCTTGTAGCCACAGCTGCCGATCAGGCGGCGGTCGGCCTTATGGACGGGCAGGTAGGCCCACCATTTCTCGCTCACCGGCAATTGCCTGACCTGATCGTAGGCATAGGCCAGGGGCTGCAGGCCAAACTCCGTCCAGTTTTCCGGACAACACCTTAGCCAGGGCTTCACTGCCCTGTAGGATGGCCTCGTAAATGGCCGGGCTGCAGGAAATAAGTTGCAGGCTGGGCGTTTCTATCTGAAACGGCATGTCGTGAAGTTTTAGGTAAGGTAAGGATTGTCCGCCCCTAAATCAACAAACAATGCAACAATTTAACAATGTAGCAATCCCGAACGCCTGATGATAAAGCATCTCGGGCTCTGTTATCGAAATAGTACAACCAAACTAAATCCCTCTACAACTCCTCGATCACATCCTTCAGGCGAGACTGTACATTATGCGCAATATTGCCCAGCTCTTTGTTCTCGATGGCCGACATGGAAGCGATGGGGTCTACGGCCGCTACTTCTACTTTGCCATCTTCCTTTTTTTGTACAATGATGTTGCAGGGTAGCATGGTGCCGATCTTGTCTTCGGCGTTCAGCGCCTGATAAGCGAAGTGAGGGTTGCAGGCGCCCAGAATGCGGTAGGGCCGGAAGTCTTCTTCCAGCTTTTTCTTGAAGGTGGCCTGTACGTCGATCTCGGTGAGTACGCCGAAACCGTGTTCTTTGAGTACTGCAGTCACCTTTTCGATGGCTTCGTCGAAATTGTAGTCTACGGTTTTGCTGAAATAGTATGACATATACTTTGTTTTTTGGTGATCAAATTGCACTCCGCTGGGCACGAAAGGCGATATGGCGGCACTGGCTTGATATGATCATATGTTTATGTATTTGTTCATTATTAATGATAACAAAGCAGTAATATCCTTGTTCGGCTAAAAAGGGGGTAGGGATTACGGGATTTTGCCAAATAAGCCAGATATTAGGGGCAAAACCAACATCCACCCATGCTCAACCGCCAAGATCCCACCAAGACAAAATCCTGGAGAAAACTGGACGCCCACTACCAGCTCATGAAAGAGCGCCATATGAAGCAGCTCTTTGCCGACGACCCGGAACGCTTCGAAAAGTTTTCCGTAAAATTTGAAGACATCCTGGTCGACTTTTCCAAAAACCGCATGACGGAGGAAACCCTGAAGCTGCTGCTGGAACTGGCCGGCGAATGCCGCCTGCAGGACAGCATCGAGCAGATGTTTCGCGGAGAGAAGATCAACGAGACAGAAGACAGGGCCGTGCTGCACGTCGCCCTGCGCAACCGCACCAATACACCGATATATGTGGACGGAGAGGACGTCATGCCGGCGGTAAATGCCGTGCTGGAGCGCATGGAGGCCTTTTCCAGTAAGATCATCTCCGGAAAGTGGAAAGGCTATACCGGAAAGGCCATCACGGATGTGGTCAACATAGGCATCGGAGGTTCCGACCTGGGCCCTGTGATGGTTACTGAAGCGCTGCGGCCCTACTGGAAGCCGGGCATGCGGGCGCATTTCGTTTCCAATGTCGACGGCACCCACATGGCGGAAAACCTGAAGCGCATAAACCCGGAAACCACGCTGTTCATCATCGCTTCCAAGACCTTCACCACCCAGGAGACCATGACCAACGCCCATACGGCGCGGCGCTGGTTCCTGGAAAACGCCAAAGAGGAAAAACACATCGCCAAGCACTTTGTGGCTGCTTCCACCAATGAGGAAGGAGTAACCGAATTTGGCATTGACCCCAAAAACATGTTCGAATTCTGGGACTGGGTAGGAGGCCGCTACTCGCTGACTTCCGCCATCGGCCTGCCCATCGCCTGCACCATAGGCTTTGATAATTTCCGGCAGTTGCTGGAGGGCTTCGACGTGATGGACATTCACTTCCGGGAGACGCCTTTCGATCGGAATATCCCCGTCATTCTGGCGCTCATCGGCATCTGGTACAACAACTTCTTCGGCGCCGAAACGGAGGCCATACTGCCCTATGACCAATACATGCACCGCTTCCCGGCCTACTTTCAGCAGGGCAATATGGAGAGCAACGGCAAATACGTAAACCGCAACGGTAAGCCGGTGGATTATCAGGCCGGCCCCATAGTCTGGGGGGAGCCGGGCACCAATGGCCAGCACGCCTTTTACCAGCTCATCCACCAGGGCACCAAGCTGATCCCCTGCGATTTTATCGCTCCGGCCATCAGCCATAATCCCATTGGCGACCACCACACCAAGCTGCTCTCCAATTTCTTTGCCCAAACCGAAGCCCTGATGATGGGCAAAGCGCCGGATGAAGTGCGCACGGAACTCGAAAAGGAAGGCAGATCCAAAGAAGAGATCGAACGGCTGCTGCCCTTCAAGGTGTTTGAAGGCAACCGCCCCACCAATTCCATACTGCTGAAGAAACTTACGCCGCGCAGCCTGGGCAGCCTGATCGCCATGTACGAGCACAAGATCTTCGTACAGGGGATCATCTGGAACATCTTCAGCTTCGATCAGTGGGGCGTGGAACTCGGCAAACAGCTGGCCAAAAAGATCCTGCCGGAACTGGAAGGCGGGGAGGCCGTGGACGGCCATGATTCCTCTACCAACGGCCTGGTCAATGCCTATAAGCGGATGCGGTGAGTAGATTGTTAAATTGTTAAATTGTTAAATTGTTGAGCGTAGCGAAACCCGCCCCGGTACGGGCCCGCCCCGGTACGGGCCCGTATGGGTATGGGTTAAATTGTTGGCGGGGCAGTAGGCGATTGTTGGATTGTTAAATTGTTAGCGCTTGGCAGTGTAGTGTTGGATTGTTGGATTGTTGGTGCTTGGCGGTGCAGTGGGGGATTGTTATATTGGAGTTCGCCGGGGACTGTTCAAACCGCCGTGTTATTGTCTCGAACCTGCCTTCCTGCGGTCAGCAGGCAGGCCACAGGGGGCGCAGGGGAACACGAAGCAGCCATAACTCATTCGCCGTCAGGTGAATGCCTTTTCCCGATGGCTATCGGGATTCGCGCACTTGGCGGTTAGAAATCCTATGCGGGACACACTTTAATGAACAATCTCGTTCGCCGCTCAAACATTCGGACACTAAGTAGGCGGACAGAACAATACAACAATTAACGATGTAAAAATCCACCCGGAAGCCCGAGAACAAAGCGTTTCAGACTCTACTGCCGAAGCAGTACAAGTAAACCAAAACTGTCCACCTACTTAATTCCTCAGTCACATATGCCCATAGACCACATCATTTACGCCGCTCCAAGTTTGGAAAGCGGTATGGATAAGATCGAAGCCCTGCTGGGAATACGGCCTGTGAATGGCGGGCAGCATCCCGGCCTGGGTACGCATAATGCCCTGCTTGCCCTGGGGCCGGGCTGCTATCTGGAGGTCATCGCCCCCGATCCGAAACAACCTACTGTAGAACGCCCACTCTGGATACCCGTCGATACGGTGGAGAAACCCCGGCTGATCTACTGGGCGGCAAAAGCCGATGAACTGAAAAAACTGGTGCAGGAAGCGCGCAGCCAGGGCGTGAACCTGGGCTGGGTGTCGGAAGGCAGCCGCTTACGGCCGGACGGGCAGCATTTGCGCTGGAGGCTGACCGATCCCAGGGCCAACCCCGCTGATGGAGTCGTTCCCTTTTTCATCGACTGGATGGGTACTTCTCATCCGGCGGAGTCGCTACCCAAAGGGGGCGAATTAATCTCCCTGAAAGCCTGGCATCCGGAGGCGGAGCGTGTGCGGGAACAGCTCAAGGTTCTGGGCCTGGATCTGGAAGTGGAACAGGGAAATGAGCCCCGCCTGGAAGCCCGGATTAAGAAGACAAAGGGGGAGGTGGTGGTGTTGGAGTGAGGGATGCCTCTGATGGCGAGGTGTAGCGTAGGCCTTTGTGGGCTATGGATGCCGAAGCGCAGCGTAGGCCCGTATGGGCTATAGCCTTTGGCGCCCCATGAGTGCAGGCCCGTTAGGATGCTCCAGGCAAGCTCTTCATCAATAAATTTCAAGATGCGTAAAGTCATACTTATCGATAAGGCTCATCCCTACCTGGTGGATCATCTCGGGCAGCTGGGGTATCAGATAGACGATCACCACAGCACCCCTCTGGACGAGCTCCTGCCGCTGCTTCCTGATTACTTCGGCATGGTCATTCGCAGCCGCTTTACACTGGACAAGGCCTTTCTGGAAAGGTGCACCCAACTGCGATTCATTGCCCGCATGGGCATTGGGCTGGAACATGTGGATGTGAAGTACG
>CAYVVK010000016.1:0-23427 GCA_964454855.1 uncultured Phaeodactylibacter sp.
GGCACGTCGATTGCCCAGCTTACGCGATCCACTTCGACATCCTCGGGCACAAGGTACACCTCGCCGCGGGTGCCGGCCGCGGTCGATCGCTCGAACGGTCCGACGGTTTCGGCCGCGGCGAAGTGCAGTTCCAGCGTTGCGTGCGGAGCGTCGCGCGGCGGCGTTGCGATGCTCACCCTCGGGCTCAGCGGGCTTTCGTTCCCCTGCCGGTCGACGGCCGTGACGGCGTAGTGATACTCGGTTCCCGCCTTCAGGCCCCAATCGATCAGTTCGGGCTCGGTGGGCGAGCCGATTCGCAGCCGCTGGTCACGGTAAGCGAATAATGCCCCCCTTCCGTAATGCTGATCTCTGCCTGCCGGGAGCCATTGCTCCACAGATAACTAACTCCCTTCACGGGCGCCTCAAGAGCGAGCGTTTCCCCCGGGCAGAGTAAGGTGTCCTCAGGCCTGAGGCTCAGCCGAAGCGAATCTATGGCCACGGCGGTGGAGTCCCTGTCCTCCAGGGTCATCGGGTCATCGGATACCGCAACGGTGCCCAGGCCTTCCGGCAATCCTTCCAGCCGGGCCTGGTTGCGGTAAATGCCGAGGGCGCCGGGGGGGACTTCAACGGTAAGCGTTAAGCGGCTCAGGCCGAGAGGCAGCCGGACTTCCTCGATGACGATCGAATCCGTGCCCGGGCCACCTGCAACGAGCTGCCCGCCCAGGAGGTTATCTACAGAGGTGATGATAAAGCCTTCCGGCAGGTGGTCACGAAAAGTAAGGGCGGCCCGCTCCCGCCCTGAGGCATTGGCGATCTCGAAGGCATAGGCCAGTTCTGTGCAGGGTACCGCCTGCTGTGGCGTCACCTTCTTCTCCATCTCGATGGTATAGGGGCAGGAACAGCCGTCGCTGCGCTGTGCCGACGGGCCGCTGGCCACCTTGCTCACCCTGCCGGTGAGCTTGTCGATGAGGAAAAGGGTGTTTTGCGAGCCGGCCGCAGTCGTGTTGCCATAGCCGTAGAGCCGCCCGAAGGCATCGAAAAACAAGGCCCCCATAATAAAAGCATCTGTATCACTGGCAAAAGGAGCCTCTACCCGGGCCTCTTCCTGATTGAAAACAAGGAGTTTCTGATTGATGGCATCCCAGCCGTAGAGCGTGCCGTCCAGCGGGTCGAAAGCAATATCGTAACTGGCGTGGTTGTTGGGAGCGAGGAAAACGACATCCGCCGGGCCGGAAGGGTCGTCTGGCTTGATGTACACCAAGGCCTCCGAAGAGCCGTTCTGGCCGCCGCTTACGGCCAGCAATACGAGCTTTTTGCCGTCGGGGCTTACATCTCCGGAAGGGTAGGACACGCCCGTGGGAATACCCGGCGGCCGGCCCAGAAAAGTGGCATTGCCATTGGCATCGATGCGGTAAACGTCGCCGTTGTTGGAATCGGCGCCGTAGATGTAATTGTCGGTAGGGCGGTATCCGATGCCATTTAATACAAAGCCGACAGGAGGGGCGGCGAGGTCGAAAAAGGTAACTGCTCCGGTATTGGGGTCGATATCCATTTCGAATACCGAACTGGACTGCTGGGGAGAAATAGACAGGTAGAAGCCACCCTTACAGACAAATGGCTGCTGGGCGGAAACAGGGAGGTACAGGAGAAGTAGCGGTAGATACAAGAGGGCCTGTTTCATGGCTTCATATTTAATGCCGGCTGCTCCCTTAAAATACTTCCTTTCTCTGATCTATGTAAGGGGAAGCACCGTATTTTTTTGGCAATGAAGCTTACAGTCCCGCACGATGGAAAGAATTTGTATCTTCCCGCAGGCATGAGCCGCAAAACCACAAAACCGAAATACCGCCACACCACAAAACCGCAAAACCACATACCATGCCAGGCCGCCAGGAATACAATGAGGCTTTTCTTCAGGTGCTCCAGCAGCTCAACCCGCAGCAGCGCGAGGCCGTGGACCAGATTGAGGGGCCGGTGATGGTCATCGCCGGGCCAGGCACAGGGAAGACGCACATCCTCTCGGCGCGCATCGGCCGCATCCTGCTGGAGTCCGATGCACAGGCGCAGAACATCCTTTGCCTTACTTTCACCGATGCCGGCGTCAATGCCATGCGGCAGCGCCTGCTGGAATTCATCGGCCCGGAAGCGCATCGCGTACATATCTATACTTTCCACTCTTTTTGCAACAGCATCATTCAGGACAACCTGGAGTACTTCGGCCGGCAGGACATGGAGCCGCTCAGTGAGTTGGAGCGGGTGGAGATCATCCGCCAGCTGCTGGACGAGCTCGACATCCGCCACCCGCTGCGGCGGGGGCGCCCCGACCCGTATTTCTATGAAAGCCACCTGCATGGCCTGTTCCAGCGCATGAAGGCCGAGGGCTGGACGGTGGAACTGGTCAACGAAAAGATCGACGAATACCTGGCGAGCCTGCCTGAGCGGGAGGAGTTTATTTATAAGGTTAACCGCGGCCACATGCGCAAAGGCGCCCTAAAAGAGGCCAAGGTGGAGGAAGCCCAGCACCGTATGGAACTGCTCCGGGCCGCCGCCGCCCTTTTCCCCCGCTACCAGGAAGCCATGTACCGGGCGCGGCGCTATGATTATGACGATATGATCCTCTGGGTGCTGCGGGCCTTCGAAGACAATGAGTCCCTACTGCGTTCCTATCAGGAACAGTACCTGTATTTTCTCATCGACGAGTACCAGGATACCAACGGCGCGCAGAATGAGATCATCCGCAAGCTGATCGGCTACTGGGAGATGCCCAACATCTTCATCGTGGGAGACGACGACCAGTCCATCTACGAATTTCAGGGCGCCCGCCTGAAGAACCTGGCCGACTTTTACTTCGATTTCAGGGAGGGCCTGCGGCTGGTGGTCCTTCAGCACAATTACCGCTCCTCGCAGCACATCCTGGATGCCTCCGGCATCCTGATCAGTAACAACCGGCTGCGCATCGTCAACCGCCTGGAAGAACTGGGCGTGGAAAAGGTGCTTTATGCAAAGCACGAAGCATTCGCCGAGATCCCCCTGCGCCCTGCCGTCATATCTTATCCCAACCGCCTGCACGAAGAGGCGGACATCGTGCGGCAGATAGAAGAACTGCAAGAGGCCGGCTTTCCACTGGATGAGGTGGCCATCATTTACGCCAGGCACCGGCAGGCGGAGCGGCTGGTAGAACTGCTGGAGAAGGCCGGGATTCCTTACAATACCCGCCGAAAGGCCAATGTGCTGGACCTGCCGCTGATCCGCAACCTGCGGCAGATGCTGGAGTACTTCGCCGCCGAATTCCAGCAACCCCACAGCGGGGAGTATCTGTTGTTTCGCATAATCCATTTCACCTTCATCGGCCTTGAGCCCGGCGATATTGCCCGCCTGAGCCTGCAGCAGGCACGGGCGCAGATGGAGGAGCGCCGCCACTGGCGGGAGATCCTCGGGCAGGAAAACCTTTGGGAGCAGCTGGGCTTGTCGGACAGGGAGGCGCTGCGGCGCTTCCGTGACTTCCATAGCCATATGCTGCGCCACTACGCCAGCCTGAGCGCCCCGGCCTTTGTGGAGCGCCTTGTCAACCGCAGTGGCCTGCTTCGTTATGTGTTGCAACACGAAGACAAGGCCTGGCTGCTGCAGGCCGTCAAAACCTTCCTTGATTTCGTCAGGGAAGAAACGGCCCGGAACCCCCGCCTGACCGTAGCGCGCCTGCTCGACCTGCTCCGCAATATGGATGCCAACCGCATTTCCCTGGAACTCAACAAAGCCATTCAGGCCGAGGAAGGGGTTCACCTGATCACCGCCCACAGCGCCAAGGGCCTGGAATTTCAGTATGTATATATGCTGGATTGCACCAGCAAGCCCTGGGAGCCCCGCAGCCGGGGCAGCGCTTTTCAGTTCACCCTGCCGGATACCCTCACCTATTCCGGCGAAGAAGACCCCACGGAGGCCCGGCGGCGCCTGTTCTACGTAGCCATGACGCGTGCCAAGGAACGGCTTTTTATCTCCTACAGCGAGGAAGAGGAAAGTGGCAAGCCCCTGCGGCCTGCTGTATTTGTAGACGAGATGCTGCAGGCAGAAGGCCTGGAAGTGGAAAAGCGTGAAGTGCCGGCGGAAGAGTTGATGGATCTGGAGGCCCTGCGCCTGCAGGAGAAGGAGCCGCCTGCCGTGAGCGCGCCGGCGCCGGCAGAAATAGAGGCTCTCCTGGAGGGCTTTCAGCTCAGCGTCTCGGCCATGAACCGCTACCTCAAATGCCCGCTGGCCTTTTACTACGAAAATGTGCTGAAAGCCCCGGTCCTGTACAGTGAGGCCGCCCACTACGGCACCGCCATGCACAACGCCCTGCAGCGCCTTTTTGAACGCATGAAGGCCACCAAAACCAGGGTTTTTCCCTCCCGGGAACAGCTCGTCCTGTTCTTTGAACAGGATATGGAGCGCCGCCGCGCTTTCTTTTCGCTACGCGAGTACCAGCGCCGGCTGGAAATGGGCAGGCGCAACCTGTCTGATTTCTACCAGCAAAACCGGGAGCGCTGGCACAAGGATGTGCTGCTGGAACACCGCCCCCGCAAGGTGGAAGCCGACGGCGTCCCCCTGACGGGCAGCATCGACAAGCTGGAATTGCTCGGCGCCGATTCCGCCCGGGTGGTAGATTACAAAACAGGCAGCCAGAGCGGCAGTAAAATGGCCCGCCCGACGAAGGCTAATCCACACGGTGGTTCCTACTGGCGGCAGCTGATCTTTTACAAGATCCTCTACGAAAGCCAGCCGGCCCACAGCCGTATGGTGAAAAGCGGTGTTGTCTCTTACCTGGAGCCTGGTACGCAGGGCGCCTTTGAAGAAAAGGAAATGCAGTACACAGCTGAAGAGGTGAGCCGGGTCCGCGGCATGATCCGGGAGGTATACGAAAAGATCCGCCGGCATGAGTTTTTTGAGGGTTGTGGAGATGAACGCTGCTCCTGGTGCAATTTCGTGCGCAACGATACGGTGGTGAACAGCTTTGCAGATGAGGAGGTGGAGGAGCTGGATGATTAAAAAAAAGGTAAAAGGTAGCAGCACAACTGCAGAGCAGGCCAGGTGCCTTTTACCTTTTACCTTAAGCGGTTTTACCTTTTACCTTAAAATCAGATCTGTTCTTTCAGGAAGGCATTGGCCGCTTTGTTGGCGGCTTTGGCGGCCTGCTCGTCGAAGTCCGGATTGCTGGGATTGGCAAAGGCGTGGGTGGCATCGTAGAAATTGACGTTCAGCTGAGTGTTGGTTGCTTTTGCCAGTTCTACAAATTCTTCCGCAACGGCCGGGGTGATCCACTCGTCCTGCCGGGCAAAGATGGCCAGCACCGGTGCTTCCAGCGGTTCGAGGGCATCCTGGGTTTTTACCGGCATGCCGTAGTACATCACGCAGGCCACTCCCTGATCGCCTGCCATAATGGAGGCTTTAAGGGACCAGCCGCCGCCGAAGCACCAGCCGATGGTGGCAATGCGCGCTTCTTCGCCGGCCTTGTTGATCGCCCCCTGGATAATGGCCCGGGCGCGGCCTTCCTCCACGGCCTGCATGTACTCCTGTGCCTTTTCCTGCGTGTCCGCTACCTTGCCGTCGTAAATGTCGAGGGCCAGGACGGCTACGCTGTCCAGTTCTTTGAACCAGCGCTCGGCCTCTGCCTTGATGTGGTTGTTCAGGCCCCACCATTCGTGGATGACCAAGAGGTAGTCATCGGTGGGTTCTTCCGGCATGATGGCGTAAGCGCTGCCCGTTTCGCCGTCGGGCGTGTCATACTCGATCATTTCGCCGATGCCGGCAAAATCCTTTGCCGTGGGAACGGCATGAGCATCTCTGAATTCTTCGTCATCGGCAAACTGAGCCATGTCGGTAGTGTCGGAAGCATCCGCTTCGCCCTCGCCGCCCTGCTTGTCACTTTTACAGGCTGTGAAAACCAGGCTGAGGGCCATCATAAGTAATAATAGGTGTCTGAGCATAGTGGTAATTTTTGTAGTGCAAATATAAAAGTTTGGAGAAAGCTTTTAAAAAAGCCCTTCTTGTCAAAGAACCAAAAAAGCTTTACCGGAGGTGCGGACAGGCTGTAGGCAAAAACTTTGATTTCCAGGCGCCCCCTTTCAGTCTTACTAATGCGGCAGTATCTGATTTTGTTTACAGCCGGGGGTGGAATAAGTCCCCGCTTTTCCTTTACCTTTGTGGCTCGAAATGTGAGCAAAACCAATATAAAACCATGATTGAAGCAAGCAAACCGGCCATTGAATATCAGCGGGGAGGCTTATCCGGCGAGGAGCTTCTGGGCCTGTACCGAAAGTTGTTGCTGCCGCGCATGATCGAGGAGAAGATGTTGATCCTGCTGCGGCAGGGGAAGATCAGCAAATGGTTTTCAGGCATCGGGCAGGAGGCCATTTCCGTTGGCGCCAGCAGTGCGCTTCTGCCCGATGAGGTGATCTTCACCATGCATCGCAACCTGGGTGTTTTTACCAGCCGCGATATTCCCCTGGAGCGGCTGTTTGCCCAGTGGCAAGGCAAGGCCCTGGGTTTTACGAAGGGGCGCGACCGCTCTTTCCACTTCGGCACCATGGACTATAATATCGTGGGCATGATCTCCCATCTTGGCCCCCAGCTGTCCCTGGCGGCGGGCGTGGCCCTGGCGCACAAGCTGGGCCAGGAGGGCAGAGTTTCTCTGGCCTTCACCGGTGAAGGCGGCACCAGCGAGGGAGAGTTTCACGAAGCCCTCAACACCGCTGCGGTCTGGCAACTGCCTGTCATCTTCGTCATAGAAAATAATGGCTATGGCCTGTCTACTCCCGTCAATGAACAGTACCGCTGCGCGCAACTGGCCGACCGCGGCCTGGGCTACGGCATGCGCTCGCTTGTCATCGACGGCAATAATATCCTGGAAGTTTACACCACGCTCCGCCAGTTGGCGGAAGAACTGCGCGAAGACCCCAAACCCGTGCTGGTGGAATGCATGACCTTCCGCATGCGCGGCCATGAGGAAGCCTCCGGCACCAAATACGTGCCCCGGGAACTGATGGATGAATGGGCCGCCAAAGACCCGCTGGAGAACTATGAGAAGTTCCTCTTCCGGGAAGGATTGCTGGACAAGGACAAAACGGAGAAGATCCGCGCGGAATTCAAAAAACGAATCAACCAGGGCCTGGAAGCGGCCGGCGCCGAGCCTCCCATCCAATCCAGCCCGGAAGAGGAACTGCAGGATGTATATGCCCCGGCTCCGCAGGCAGCCGTAGCCCCGTCTTCCTCCAAGGTTAGTGAGCTCCGTTTCGTGGACGCCATCTCCGACGGCCTGCGCGAGGCCATGCGCCGGCACGACAAGCTGGTGCTCATGGGCCAGGATATTGCCGATTACGGCGGCGTCTTTAAAATTACGGAAGGCTTTGTCGGGGAATTCGGCAAGGAGAGGGTGCGCAATACGCCGCTCTGTGAAAGTGCGATCATCGGCATTGGCCTGGGCCTGAGCATAAAAGGATATAAGGCTATGGTGGAAATGCAGTTTGCCGATTTCGTGAGCGTCGGCTTCAACCAGATCGTCAACAACCTGGCCAAGTTGCATTACCGCTGGGGCCAGCAGGCAGATGTGGTGATCCGTATGCCTGCGGGAGGTGGTGTCGGCGCCGGGCCCTTCCACTCCCAGAGCAATGAAGCCTGGTTTTTCCATACCCCGGGCCTGAAGGTGGCCTATCCGTCTACTCCGGCGGATGCCAAGGGCCTGCTGCTGGCCAGCTTCGAAGACCCCAACCCGGTCATCTTCTTCGAACACAAAGGCCTGTACCGCAGCCTTACCGGTGAAGTGCCGGAGGGCTATTATACCATCGAATTCGGCAAGGCGCGCCTGGCCAGAGAAGGGAAGGACGTGTCCGTGATCACTTATGGGATGGGGATACGCTGGGCAATGGAGGTTTGTGAGGAACTGGGGGTTGATGCCGATATCCTGGACCTGCGCACACTCCTGCCTCTGGATTACGCCGCCATCGAAGCCACCGTTAAAAAAACGAACAAAGTCCTTATCCTGCACGAAGATACCCTTACCGGAGGCATTGGCGGCGAAATAGCCGCCTACATCTCCGAACACCTCTTTGAGTATCTCGACGGGCCGGTGCTGCGGGCCGCTGCCCTGGATACGCCGGTTCCTTTCACTTCCCGGCTGGAGGAGCAGTTTATGCCCAAGGGGCGCTTTCGGGAGCAGCTGGAAAGGCTGTTGCGATATTAGTGCCGCGATCATTCTGATCGCAAGGCCTCAACGGCCCAGTGTGGCGAATGTTCTGAAAAGATTACAATAAGTGCCCCGGCCATCTGGCCGAGAACCGCCTGGCCTGATCGCAAGGCCATCGAAGAAATGCTTCATTCCAGAGAGGCATTTTAGGGAGCAAATGCAGCGACTGTTAAGGCTTGGGCGGAGCCTTCACACTCCAATGGCGGCCTTGGCCCCGGCAGGATGATCGCGGCACATATAATTTTCCCGGCCTTCCCTTCGTTCCATACCTTCGACGGAGGTAAGCATCTGCAGTTTCCCGGCCCCAGCCAAATGAAATAAAAGGAAGGCAACGTACAAAAGTGTAAAACTTAACCCATTAAGGTTTAATAGTAGCGTTGTGATCTCTATTTTTGTCCCTCTTTTTGAGAGAACAATATCCCATTACCGATATCCAATTTTAATCCGGAACGATGATAAGACAAATTATGCTCTTTGCCCTGATCACGCTCGCTGGCCTGCAGCTCGGGGCACAAACTCCCAGGAACATAGAAATAAAGGGTGCGCAACAAATGCGTGTGGCGCCCTGCGATCAGAACGACGCCGGAACGATAAGCTTCGGGCCGCTGATCGGCCAGAGTAACGACGTAGGGCAGGAAGTCACTTACCTCTGTATGGGGGATATGATACCCGTTATTCACGAAGGAGGCACACTGGATGGCGACCCCAACCAGGGCACTCCTCCCGGCTTCGGTTATTCCTTCTACGACTGCCGGCCCACCATTGACGGGCCGGACCTGAATACCATCCTTACCGACCCCTGCCTCAATACCACCAACCCGCTCGTCTTCGAGGGTTCGGTATTTCCACAGACTCAGGGCATTTGGGTGGCCTCCGACAATATCAACGGCAATATTACTCTTCTGAATAACGGTTTCCACCAGGAGGCTTTCAATATGGGCGTTCCCGAACCCATTCAATTGTGGTTCGCACCCATCACCATGGATAATTTCGCTCAGCAGGGCTATGAAAATGGCGGCCCCTGTGTGAGCGCCAGCATCGATCAGGCCTTCTCCGTAGTGTACCTGGAAGCCATCGAAATGACAGAATCCTTTCCCAATGCCGGGGCGGGCCTGCAGGGCGCTTTCGTACTGGAAGGGGGGCTGCCGGAATTCGACAACAACACCTCCAGTTATACCATCAGCCTGTCTCATATCTCCGGGAACGGCCTCACCGGCACGGTGCAGACGCCAGGCCCGGGCCATGGCGACACCATACAGTATACGGTACCCCGCCCCGGCCAATACGAGCTGGTGGTGGAAGACGGCAAGAGCTGCGGCCTGGTGGATACGCTGGAAGTGCCGGTCATCTTCAGCGCCGAAACAGTGAATGGTGCTCCCGGCAGCACCGTCTGCGTGGATATCCGGGTGGACAACTTTACGGATGTGGCGGCTGCCCAGTTTACCCTCACCTGGGACCCCACCGTCATCGACTTTACGGAAGTCACGAACTTCAATAACGGCCTTCCGGCCCTCAACGAGTCCGTATTCAATACGGACCCCGCCTTTACCGGTTCCGGAAGGCTGA
This sequence comes from uncultured Phaeodactylibacter sp., assembly GCA_964454855.1. Taxonomy (GTDB): domain Bacteria; phylum Bacteroidota; class Bacteroidia; order Chitinophagales; family Saprospiraceae; genus CAYVVK01. The sequence goes on from CAYVVK010000016.1 coordinate 9,758, forward strand.
CCTTCGGCTGGGCCGACCTGCTGGGCAACGGCAATACCCTGCCCGATGGCTCGGTACTCTTCGAGGCCTGCTTCGAGGTAGTCGGCCAACTGGGGGAAACCAGCCCGGTGAACTTCAGCAGCGACCCGCTGCAGATACAGGTCGGCAATCCCAACAACGACCCGATGTTCTATCCCTTCGAGCTGGTGCCTGGCCAGGTGAACGTCACCAATGCGGTACTGCTGGTGGAAACCAGCCAGGACAGCGTCAGCTGTAGCGGACTGTCCGACGGTTCCTTTACGGTCAGTGTTTCGGGAGGAGCGGCGCCTTACATTTTCACCTGGAATACGGAACCGGTCTCCGGCCCGGAGACCGGCCCGGAGACCATTGCTACTTCCGGCGGTTCGTTTACGGTAAGCAACCTGAGCGCCGGGGAGTACCGCGTCATCGTCACCGATTCCGATATGCCGGCCAACATCGATACGGCTTTTGTAGAGGTCTTTCAGGGGCCCTCTCTGGGGGTCAACCTGCTCACCACACAGCCCACCTGTTTCGGAGAGAGCGACGGCTCGGTGACGGCACAGATCACCCTGGGCGGGGTAGTGCAACCCAACCCGGGCGCCAGTTTCACCTTTACCTGGAATACTACGCCCGATAATTTCCAAACCCTGGACAGTGTGCCCTCCGGATTTTATCAGGTCACCGTTATGGATCAGGCTGGCTGTATGGCCTCTGCCAGCACGACTCTTTCCCAACCCGCCCAGTTGCAGATACTGGCAAACAATACCTTTATCACCGACGCCACCTGTAGTGGCTCTATGGACGGCTCGATTTCGGTAACCGCCACCGGCGGAAGTACGGCTGACGGCAACTACACCTACAACTGGAGCAACAACCTGGGCACCATAATCGCCAATTCCTCCCAGGCCAGCGGGCTGAATCCCGGCGAATATGTCGTAACCGTGACGGATGACAATAACTGTACGGTGGTACAAAACTTTACCGTGGGGGCTTCCAAGATACTGGGCATTACCCTGCTCAACCAACAAGACATCAGCTGTAACGGCGCGGATGACGGGGCCCTCGAAGTAAGTGGAACTTCAACGGGGGCTCCCCCTGTACTACCTTTTGTGTACAGTTGGACGCGCATCCCCGGCGGCCAGGCGTTTACCGGCGCTCAGCTGAACAACCTGGGCCCCGGCCAGTATGTGCTCACGCTTTCCGATTCCGACCCGATCGGCTGCTCCACCGTCGATACCTTCACCCTCATCGAGCCTGCGCCCCTGCAGATACAGCAGGTAGAATTGCGAAACGAAAGCTGCGAGAACGGCGGCGGCGACGGCAGTATTACCATTGCCGTAACAGGTGGCACCTTTCCCTATACCTACAACTGGCCCGACGGGCAGGCAGATTCTATCGCCACCAACCTCTCCGCGGGGCAGTACACGGTCAACGTGGAAGATGCAAATAACTGTACCGCGGATACTACCTTTACCATCACCGCCCCTACGCCTCCTGCCATCGTAGAGCTGGAAAATGACACCCTGGCCTGCCCCGGAGATTCGGATGGGGTGCTGACGGTAGTGGCCACTCCCGGAGGAGCGCCGATCGTCAGTTATGAGTGGAGCAATAACGCCAGCGGAGAGTCCATCTCGGGCCTGTCGCCCGGGTCTTATTTCGTGACTGTCACGGCTCAGGACGGCTGTTTCAGCCTGGATACCGCCCTGGTGGTGGCGCCGGAGCCTTTGGTGCTGGACAGCATCGTCAGCACTTCTCCCAACTGCCCGGGCGACGCCAACGGCAGCCTGACGGTTTACGCCAGCGGCGGCACCCTGCCTTACACCTACATCTGGAACAACGATCCCGTTGACGATACCCTGCAGTTCAACCTCTACCCGGGCCTGGCTGCCGGCAACTACGAAGTGACGGTCGTGGACGCCAACGGTTGTAGCCCGATCAACGCCCTGGGTACCGTGGAAGACCCGCCCAATATCACCATCAGTTTCAGCGATACGGTGGGTGTGAGCTGTTTTGAAGGCACCTGTGATGGCGGAGCTACCGCCAGCGCGATGTACAGTGACGGCAGCACGGGGGTGTTCACTTTCTCCTGGGAATCGGGAGAGTTGGTGAATGATGTGATGTCCTCCAGCGCCACAGGCCTCTGTAAAGACTGGCAGACCGTAGTGGTTACCGATGAGCAGGGCTGCTTCAGTATCGATTCCGTGTTCATACCCAGCCCGGAAGACATTTCCATCGGCACAGACATCTCGAATGTGAGCTGCAATGGCCTCAACGACGGCAGCGTGACGGTCACCCCCTCCGGGGGTACTCCGGGATACACTTTCTTCTGGCAGGAGACGGGCGAAACCACCGCTACCATAGAAAATCTCGCTGCAGGGGCTTATACCGTAGAAGTGGCCGACGCCAATGGTTGCCCTAAGCCGCTGGAGGTGGAAGTGTCCGAACCCGACTCGCTCATACTTTCCGTAGACGAACAAAATACGCGGGACGTCACCTGTTTTGGCGATGAGAATGGGGTGTTGGCCGTACGCTACAACACCAATGATATGATCAACCAGGTGGGCGCTACGCCTTACACCTGGTCGGCCAATGTGCCATTGGGGTCTGCGGCGCCCTCTTCGCCGGTGGCGTCCAACCTGCCCGCCGGCACCTATTCCGTGACGATCACCGATGTGGAAGGCTGCCAGGACTCCCTGTCCTTTACCATCAGCGAACCGGAGGAGATCGTGGCCGTGGTGCCTGATCCCGAAGACCCGCTTTGCTTCAACTCCACGACCAAGGTGTTCATAGACACCATCTACGGCGGGGCAGGCACCATGTTGAGTGACTACCAGTACATGGTGGATGGCAACGGCATTCTGCTGGCCCCCACCATGCCCGCCGATATTTTCGGCGACGGCATCCACATCGTGGAGGTTTTCGACCCCAACGGTTGTTCTACGGCCGTTGAGGTAGAGATCGACCAGCCCGAGGAGATCCGGGTAACTTTCCCGGAGCCCATTCTCGAAGTGGAGCTTGGCGACACCAGCACCCAGCTGCAACCCATCATCACGCCTGTTTCCACCCAGGTGGATTCCTTCATCTGGACGCCGCAGGACTACCTGTCGGACCCCACGGTGCGCAACCCCTTTGTGCGGCCGCTGGAATCCCTGGAGTATGAGCTTATGGTGGTCGACGTCAATGGTTGTGAAGGGGTAGGCACGGTTTTCGTCGAGCTGGACGCCAACCGCAATATTTACATTCCCAATGCCTTCTCGCCCAATGGAGACGGCCGCAATGATGAGTTCAGGGTCTTTCCCTGCATCGGGGTAACGAATATCACTTCGGCCAGCCTCTTCGACCGCTGGGGCAACCAGGTATTCCAGAGCGGGGACAATGATGTGAGCAACGGCCTGTTCTGCGCCGGCGGCCTGCCCCTGTGGGACGGTACGTTCCGGGGAAATGACGCCAAGCCCGGCGTTTATGTTTATGTGATCGAAGTGGAGTTCCTGGATAATGTCCGCCTGGTGTACCGGGGGGATGTGTCGCTGCTGCGGTAAACCAACGGACACCGCTGCCGATACTACGGATGCTGTTCTTCCAGCGCCCGTAGTATCGGTTACTTTGCTTTTACTGCCGGAATGCCCGCCCGCCTTTTTCCGCCCATCCGGAAAGCTTGTAAAAAGGTGTTAAAGTGAAAAGGAAATCAACTTTTTTGTTTTAAATTTGTAGAGGGTAAAACAAATTGCGGGCAGTAAGAGCCCCAACCTCTGGACATTCATTAGAGTTAAACCCTGGATATGACAAGCCAACAGGACCCGGCCAACTTTAGAAAGTTTGAAGAACAGCTAAGTGCAAAGCTGCAGGCCCTTCGCTCGAAAGCCCTGGGAATCTATCAACAGTACCCTCGCCTGTCTGTTGCCGGCCTGGCTATTGGCGGCTTGGGCCTGCTGGGGATGCTGGCGCTCTTCATCATCTGCCTGCTCGTTTATAATGGGGCACTGGGGAAGTTGCCCGGCTACCCGGAACTGCAGGCCATTCAGAACTACAACGCTTCCGAGGTCTACTCCGAGGATGGGGTTCTGCTGGGGAAATACTACATCGAGAACCGCATCAATGCCGATTTCGAAGAGATCTCGCCCAACATCATCAATGCGCTTATTGCCACGGAAGACGCCCGTTTTTTTGAGCATAGCGGCATCGACCTGCGCGCCGGCATGCGGGTGCTGGTAAAATCGCTCTTGCTTTCAAATGAATCCTCGGGTGGGGGCAGTACGCTGAGCCAGCAGCTGGCAAAGAACCTCTATCCCCGCCGCGATTACCTGATGGCCGGCATGCTGGTCAACAAGGTCCGGGAGATGTTCATCCCCCGCCGCCTGGAAAAGATATATGATAAAGAAGAACTGCTACGCCTGTATCTCAATACAGTTTCCTTTGGGGAAAACACCTTCGGCATTAAAGTTGCCGCCCAGCGTTTCTTCGACAAAGCACCGGACAAACTCACGGTGGAAGAAGCGGCCGTACTGGTAGGCATGCTCAAGGCGACGACTTACTACAATCCGGTGCGCCATCCCGAGCGGGCGCAGAGCCGCCGCAATACAGTGCTGAAACAGATGTCGCGCTATGGTTACCTCTCACCTGCCGCGTATGACTCGCTGCAGGCTCTCCCGCTCGACATCAAATACTACAAGGAAGGCAACAACCAGGGGCTGGCCACCTATTTCCGCGAGTACCTGCGCCTGGAGCTGGAAGAGGTGCTGGAAGGCCACACCAAGCCGGACGGCAGCCCCTACAACCTCTATACCGACGGCCTGCGGATATACACCACAGTCGATGCCCGCCTGCAGCGCTATGCGGAAGAAGCCGTCCAGGAACACATGGCCTGGCTGCAGGACGCCTTTTACAAAGACTGGGGCAAGCGGAATTCCTGGGGCGGCAACAGCGTTCTGGAACGGGCGGTGGAGCGGTCGGAGCGCTATCAGAAGCTCAAAGAGAAAGGCGTGCCGCAGGAAGAGATCGAGCGCGTTTTCTCCACCCCCGTCCCGATGACGATCTTCAGCTGGGATGGCGGGGAGAAGGAAATGGAAATGAGCCCTCTGGATAGCATCAAGTACTACCTCACCATCCTGAATACCGGTTTTCTGGCCATGGACCCTTCCACGGGCCTGGTCAAAGCCTGGGTAGGAGGCATCAACCACAAATACTTCAAGTACGACCACGTGATACAGTCGCGCCGGCAGGTGGGCTCAACTTTTAAGCCTGTAGTCTTTGCCGCAGCCCTGCAGAATGGCATGCTGCCCTGTGAATATACCTATAACCGGCAGGTGACCTACGCACAATACGACAATTGGGCGCCGCGCAATGCCGATGGAGAATACGGCGGAGTGTACAGCATGGAGGGCGCCCTGGCCAAGTCGGTCAATGCCGTCACAGTAGAAGTACTAATGCGCGCTGGGGTGGACACGGTCCGCCAGCTGGCAGGAGCGATGGGCATCGACAGCTATATTTCGAAAAACCCTTCCATCGCCCTGGGCGCCGTGGAAGCTTCCCTGGCGGATATGGTGCAGGTATACGGCACTTTTGCCAACCGGGGCCACCGCCCGGAGATGCATTACCTGGATCGCATCGAGACCAGCGACGGGCAGCTGCTGGTGGAATTTGAACGGCCCGCTTTCCGAAACTTCCCACAGGTGCTGTCCACTAAGCATTCGGATATGATGATCGATATGCTGGAATCGGTAGTAGACAGTGGAACGGCGCGCAGCCTGCGATACCAGTACGGCCTGTATAACGATATTGCCGGAAAGACCGGCACCACCCAGAACCAGTCGGATGGCTGGTTTATCGGTTTCAACCCTAAGCTGGTGGCCGGCGTATGGGTGGGGGCGGAGTTGCCGCAGGTTCACTTCCGCTCCATGCGGGTCGGCCAGGGCTCTACTTCCGCTTTGCCCATCTGGGGCAAGTTCATGCGCAAGGTGTACCGCGACCCGGCCTTTAAAGCTATTCGCTACGCTAAATTTGAAGAACCGGCTGACACCATACAGGCGCTGATGCAATGCCCGCCCTTTCTGGAAGAAATGCCTATCCTGGCCGGCTTCCAGGATGGCTATTACTATTTCCAGGATGAGCGCAGCCTGCTGGGCAAGCTCTTTGACCAGCCGTATACGGATGAAGAGGGCAGGATCGTGAACATGCCGCCCCGCCAGCCCGGAGAGGATGACGAGGAATATATACAGCGCGTGCGGGAATACCAGGAGCGCCTGCGCGAGCGCGAGGAGCGCCGCCGGAAGCGCAAAGAGTTTTGGAGTAACCTGCTTTTCAACAAGGAGGGGGACAAAAAGGAGGAGCAGCCCAACAACAACGGCTACCATTACTTTGAGAAGAGTGATGATGGAGGGTAAATTGTTATATTGTTATATTGTTGAATTGTTGAATTGTTGAATTGTTGCCTTTCAGGAGGCTGGCGCCTGTCATCTGAAATCTGGCATTTAGCTTTGTACGGTTCGTAGAGGAAGTTTTTTTGCGAAAAGGCAAAAGCCTGCAGGGCTTGTCTAAGCTGCCATTAACTGCTTTTGGCGAATTAAAATTCTGCGAAGCCGGGTTTTGTTGAAATAAAAACCCAGGAACTTTCTCAATTTAGTAATAGTAAGCCATTTCCCGCCATTTTTACGCTCGTAACTTGCTGTTTTTCAACCCTTCGAAAAAGATCAGTCAATTGTAAAAAAAGGAGATTCAGGCTTTTTTAATAGGGCCAAAGTACCTACTTTTGCACCGATTTTATCAATACCTACTAAAGCAAGGAACCTTGAAAGTGCATATAAAGAAGCTCTCCATACTGGTTTTTGCGCTCGTTTTCGGATTAGGCACGCTGCTGGCACAGAGCCAGGGTGACGGCCATGGCGAGGAAGCTGCACAGGAAACAGAAGAAAGCCATGATGCGGATCCTGCCCACGGTGAGGATCATGGCGATGAAGGCTATGACCCGGTAAGCACGGTAATGGAACACATTGCCGACGCCAACAACTTTCATATCTGGAAAGGCATTCATATCCCTTTGCCGATGATGCTGTATGCCCCTGCCGATGGATGGACCTTCGGCTGGTCGAGCATGTTCGGCCATGGCCATACCGCTGTGAACCAGTACGTGCTCAACCACGGCCGGGTGAACCGCATTGCCGACCCTTCCTTCCCGGATGGAGAAGTGCACATCGATGGGATCGTCAAAAAAAAGGAAACAGAAGGCCTGGAAGAGAAGGACGTGTACTACGCCGTTTACAACGGCGAGGAATACAAACTGGACAAGCCAAGCACGATAGACGGTGGCATTCTCGGCGGAGGCATCACTTCTTTCTACGATTTTTCCATTACGAAGAATGTCTTCGGCATGATCGTGGCCTCCCTTCTGCTCATCTGGATATTTCTGGCCACGGCTCGCGGATACGAGAAAAACGAGGGTAAGGCCCCTTCCGGCATTCAGTCTTTCATGGAAGTATTCTTTGTATTTATGCGGGATGAGGTGACCAAGCCGATGATCGGTGAGAAGCACTACGAGCGCTTTCAGCCCTTCATCATGACGCTGTTCTTCTTCATCCTCATCATCAACTTGCTGGGCCTGGTGCCTTTCTTCCCGGGCGGCGCCAACATCACCGGCAACCTGGCCGTGACGCTGACGCTGGCCGTATTCACCTTTCTGGTGACCAACCTGAACGGCAAGAAAGACTACTGGGAGCACGTGTTCTGGATGCCCGGCATCCCGGCCTGGGTAAAGATCATACTGACGCCGGTTGAGGTACTGAGCCTGTTCATCAAGCCTTTCTCGCTGATGATTCGTTTGTTTGCGAACATCTCCGCCGGCCACATCATCATTCTCAGCCTGATCGGATTGATCTTCCTTTTTGGCAATAACGGACAAAACGTCGGTGGCGCAGCCGGCGGTGCGGTCATTGGCGGCCTGTTCACGGCCTTCATGAACCTCATCGAATTGCTGGTAGCGCTGCTGCAGGCATTTATATTTGCTATCCTTTCGGCCTCCTATATCGGGCAGGCCGTAGAGGAGCACGGCCATCATGATGCGCACGAAGGAGCGCATTAATTGAAAAGTCGGAACGTCGAGCTGTCCAAACGTCTGGACGTCTTGACTATTTTTTTCATCTATAAATTCTCATACAATGGGAGCAATTGGAGCTGGTATAGCAGCACTTGGTGCAGGCATAGGCATCGGTTTGATCGGTAGCCGCGCAATGGAAGCCATTGCACGCCAACCGGAAGCCGTAGGCGATATTCGTAACAACATGATCCTGACCGCAGCCCTCGTAGAAGGTGCTGCCCTGTTCGCGATCGTTGTTGGCCTGCTGGCCGGTTAATTCGCACCAAACGAAATCCAGAAAAGGCGAGGGTTGAAGCGGTTGGCTTCCAGCCCCGCCTTACTTTAAAAAAAGAACACTTAAAGATATTTCTAATTCTACCATCATGACTGAAGTATTGTTTCTGGCCGACTTCTCCGTTATCAAACCCGACCCGGGGCTGATCTTCTGGACGAGCGTTATCTTTATCCTGGTGTGGTTTATCCTGGGCAGGCTGGCCTTCCGGCCCATACAGGATGCTTTGAAACGCCGCGAGGAAGACATTCAAAGTTCTCTGGACGAAGCGCGCCGCGCCCGCCAGGAAATGGCGAACCTCAAGGCTGAAAATGAAGAACTGCTCAAGCGGGCACAGGAAGAGCGCACCGCCATCCTGAAAGAGGCCAAAGAGGCAAAGAACGCCATTATTCAGGAGGCGAAGGTAAAAGCCAAGGAAGAGGCCCAGAAGATCGTCGCCAACGCCAAGGAGCAGATCGAGAACCAGCGCATGGCCGCCATCACAGACCTCAAGAACCAGTTGGGCGTCCTCTCCATCGAAATTGCCGAGAAGGTACTGCGCCGGGAGTTGGAAAGCGAACAGAACCAGGAGAAATTCGTCCAGTCGCTGGTTGATGAAATCAAATTGAATTAGAAGTCAATTTTATAAAGCATGTCCGTACACAGAATAGCTTCTCGCTACGCCAAGTCCCTGATCGAACTGGCTATCGAACAAAATACGCTTGAGGAAGTGACCAGGGACGTAGAAATTCTTCAGGAGTACCTGAAGAACCGCGACCTCTACCTGCTGCTGAAGAGCCCTATTGTGCATGCAGATAAGAAGCAGGAGATCCTCGACTTGATCTTCGAGGATAAGTTCGGCGAGCTCTTCATGGCTTTCCTGCGGATCCTAGTAAGGAAAGGGCGCGAGTCCTACATGCCAGAGATCACAGCAGAGTACATAGATCAGTATAAAGATGTCAAGCACATCTCTACGGTGAAGCTGACTACGGCAAGCGAGATCAGCGAAGAACTGATAAAGGCCATTCACGAAAAGCTGGCTAAAAGCGGGACTACCGAGAAGAATGTAGAACTGATCACGGCCGTAGACCCCAGCCTTATCGGTGGCTTCGTCCTGGAGTATGAAGATAAGCTCTATGATGCGAGCATCTCTAATAAGCTTAGTGAACTGAAAAAAAATTTTCGCGATAACCTATACATATCCAAGATCCTGGCGGTCTGATTGTAAAGGTTTCAATTATAAACGATAGTACTTACAAATAAACACTGCTGCTGCGAGCAGTGATAAAATTCTAAGATATGGTTGATGTAAAACCTGATGAGATATCAGCAATACTTAAACAACAGCTCTCCGGTTTCAGCTCTGAAACGGAACTGGAGGAATACGGCACCGTCCTTCAGGTAGGTGATGGTATTGCCCGCGTGTATGGCCTGAACAAGGCCCAGGCCGGCGAACTGGTAGAGTTCGAAACGGGGGTACAGGCCATCGTACTGAACCTGGAAGAAGATAATGTGGGTGTGGTACTCATGGGCGCGGGCGAAGGCATTCGCGAAGGCTCCCGGGTACACCGCACCGGTATGATCGCCTCTATCCAGGTAGGCGAAGGCTATGTTGGCCGTGTAGTCGACCCACTGGGTAAACCCATCGACGGCAAAGGAGAGGTCGAAGGAGAGAAGTTTGAAATGCCGCTCGAAAGAAAAGCCCCGGGCGTGATCTACCGCCAACCGGTCAACGAGCCACTGCAGACGGGTATCAAGGCCATCGACGCCATGATCCCCATCGGCCGTGGCCAGCGGGAGCTGATCATCGGCGACCGGCAGACCGGTAAGACGGCCATCGCTATTGACACCATCATCAACCAGCGCGAATTCTACGAAAGGGGCGAGCCGGTTTACTGCATCTACGTGGCTTCCGGCCAGAAAGCCTCTACCGTGGCCAACGTGGCCAAGACGCTGGAAGACAACGGCGCCATGGATTATACCGTGATCGTCTCCGCTTCCGCTTCCGACCCGGCGCCGCTGCAGTTCTACGCACCCTTTGCCGGTGCTTCCATCGGCGAATTCTTCCGCGATACGGGCCGCCCGGCGCTCATCATTTACGATGACCTGTCGAAGCAGGCCGTGGCTTACCGCGAGGTCTCTCTGCTGCTGCGCCGCCCGCCCGGCCGCGAAGCTTATCCCGGTGACGTGTTCTACCTGCACTCTCGCCTGCTGGAGCGCGCCGCCAAGATCATCGAGAACGATGAGATTGCCCGTAGCATGAACGACCTGCCGGAAACGCTGAGAAATGCTAAGGACGCCGACGGCAACCCCATAGTAAAAGGCGGCGGCTCTCTGACGGCTCTGCCCATCATCGAAACCCAGGCGGGTGACGTTTCAGCCTATATCCCCACCAATGTGATCTCCATTACCGACGGCCAGATCTTCCTCGAATCCAACCTCTTCAACGCCGGCGTGCGCCCTGCTATCAACGTAGGTATCTCGGTATCTCGCGTGGGAGGGGCTGCACAGATCAAATCGATGAAGAAGGTGTCCGGCACCCTGAAGCTCGACCAGGCGCAGTACCGCGAGCTGGAAGCTTTCTCCAAGTTCGGTTCCGACCTGGATGCGGCTACTACTGCTATTCTCGAGAAAGGTAAGCGCAACGTGGAGATCCTCAAGCAGCCACAGTACTCCCCGGTTCCGGTAGAGAAGCAGGTAGCGATCATCTACCTAGGTGCCAAAGGCCTGCTGCGCGATGTGCCGGTAAACAAAGTAAAAGACTTCGAAGAGGTCTTCCTGACCACCCTGGAGCAGAAGCACCCGGATGTGTTGAAGAACTTCCGGGCCGGTAAACTGGAGACTGAAGATACCGATAAGGTGGAAGCACTGGCTAAAGGCCTGGCGAAACAGTACAAGTAAAGCTGAAAAAGGTAAAAGTTAAAAGCAAAAGATTAAAAGGGGTGCCGGTGGAGCTTCAATGCCAAACCACCGGCAGCTTTCCGGAAAAACACAATAGATGGCCGCCAACTTAAAAGAAGTACGCGAACGCATAAAATCGGTAAGGAATACGCAGCAGATCACCAAAGCTATGAAAATGGTTTCGGCTGCCAAGCTTCGCCGTGCGCAGGATGCAATCATGCGCATGCGCCCCTACGCCGACAAACTCAACCATATGCTGCGCAACATCCTCTCCAACCTCGAGGGCGACGCGCAGAGCGCTTTCGGCGAAGAACGCGAAGTGAACAATGCCTGTATCGTGGTGGTCACTTCCAACCGCGGCCTTTGTGGCGCGTTCAATACCAACGTCTGCAAAGCGGCCGTACTGGCAATGGAAGAAAAATTTGCTGAACAGCGTGACGCTGGCAAACTGTCCATCATGTGCATTGGTAAGCGGGGATACGACTACTTCCGTAAGCGCTACAAAAATGTGAACCTCATCAGGGATCACGTGGACCTGTTTAATGACCTGAGTTATGATAATGTATCCAGAGTAGCGCAGGAACTGCTCGATGCCTTTGAGTCACACCGGTTTGACGCCATAGATGTAGCCTACGGAAAGTTCAGGAACGCCGCTACCCAGTTTACCATCACCGAGCAATTCCTGCCGGTGGAGAAGATCGAAAGTGAGGAAGACGTTACGATGGTGGCCAACTACATCTTCGAGCCCAGCAAGGAGGAACTGCTGGAATATCTGGTGCCGACCATCCTGAAAACCCAGTTTCACAAATACGTCCTCGATACCCACGCCTCTGAGCACGGCGCCCGTATGACTGCCATGGACAAGGCCACGGAAAATGCAGACGAGCTGCTCAAAGACCTGCGCATCAGCTACAATAAGGCCCGCCAGGAAGCGATCACAAGGGAGCTTTCGGAGATTGTGGGTGGTGCGGCGGCGCTGGAACAGGGGTAGCGGAAGTCGGAAGTGCGAAAGCGGAATCGTGAAGAAGGGGCTTCTGCAAGAATACAAAGAGAAAGAAAAAGAGAAGCGCAGTTGGATGGGAAGTCCGGCTGCGCTTTTTTTGATTAGCCTTCCCGGTAGTGCTTGTCTATAAGCTGCTGCACTTTCCCCATTTTATTCGAAAAGTGGGCCTGCAGGGCCTCATTGGTAGGCTGAATGATGTAGCGGTACTCCCCATCGGCGCCCTTCACGCGGAAGGCCAGCTTGCGGAGGGTAAATACGGTGATGCCCTTTTCTTCGTCCACAGAGATGACCTGGCCGGAGCGTTGGCGTTCCTGAAACTCTTCGGATTTCATGCGGCGTTGCATCTGGCGGTGGCGTTCATGCGTTTCCAGGCGGTAGATGATCATTTCGGCATCGTCCCCGATGGGGTAGGTTTCCAGAATGTTCACCTGGCCGTAAAGCTCTTTTACATAGCCGCTGCTCTGAAGGGGAGATTGGGAAAGCTGGTTGGCTCCCACAAGTTTCTCATTGGCCTGAGCAAATTCTTCATCGTTGATGGCCATGTAGATGCGTTGCAGGTCGGCCTGTATTTTGCCGGTATCGGGAGCGCAGCTGCTCAGCAAGGTGGCGAGCAGCACGAAAGTGATAATGCTGTTTCTCATGTTTTGGTCAATAGTTCTGGAATGAATAGCGCTTTTATTAACGTTTCGAAGGGGGGTATAGTGCTGGAGAGGGCAATTTTTTATCACCTGTCGGCGGATCTTTTCCGTGGATAGGGTAGGGGTAGATGTCAGCCACCTTGGAGGCCTCTGCCATCAGGCATACGACTGTAACGTTGCTTACGGAACTACTGCCTAAGCTGCCCCTCCCCCCGCGCGATCCACTTATAGCTCGTCAGCTCCCGCAGCGCCATGGGGCCGCGGGCGTGCATCTTCTGCGTACTGATGCCGATCTCGGCGCCCATACCGAACTGCCCGCCATCAGTAAAAGCGGTGGAGGTGTTGGCGTAGACGACCGCGGCATCCACATTTTTCAGGAAGGCGTCGATCACTTCGGGGTCTTCGGCCAGGATAGCCTCGCTGTGCTTCGAGCTGTAGCGGGCGATGTGCTCCAGGGCCTCATCCAGGCCACTGACGGTTTTGATGGCCATCTTCATGGAGAGGAATTCGGCGCCGAAGGAATCTTCGTCAGCCTCGTGCAGCAGCACATCGGGATAGTGGCATTTGAGCGCCTTGTAGGCTTCGGCATCGGCGTATACCTCGCAGCGGTGGGCCTGGCCCAGCTGTTGCATGATCTTAAAAAGGTCCGGCAGGCGGTTGCGGTGGATGAGCAGGCAGTCCAGCGCATTGCAGACGCTCACCCGGCGGGCCTTGGCGTTGGTGACGATGGCGGCGCCTTTCTTCAGGCCGGCGCTTTCATCGAAGTAGGTGTGCACGATGCACGCGCGCGTC
>CAYVVK010000017.1:0-4943 GCA_964454855.1 uncultured Phaeodactylibacter sp.
GGGCGTCTTCCAGGTAATGCTCTTCCCCTTTCGTCAGCACCAGGTCGGGGTAATAATACTTATCATCTATCCCGGATTTCACGCGTAATTCCGAGGGGTACAATTCGCACCCCCTAATGCTCCGAGGTAACTCCAGAGGATGGTAGTTAAATTTCTAACCAAATGATTCGGCTCTTTACTACTCCCGCCCATAGCAATCAGCTTTCCATTTTCGTATTCATGGCGCTCCTCCTGCTTCGTTTCCCACTTTAGGTAGGCTGCTGGGGAAAGTACCGTCGTTGCCTCAGCCATCGGTTGTTTTTTATGGTAAAGTACAGTTTTATGGGCAAAGGGGCAAGGTGAATAAGTCTTCTTTGCCCCGTGTTTAAGCTTATCTGATCGTGCACAGAGCGATCTGGCTATTGCTGCAGCCACAAAATCCCAATTGCTATGCCTGCACCCCCTGATACACTTCCCGCAGCTTCAGCTCCAAATCCAGCATGGCAAAAGAAAAGGTGCTATCCAGCCCGGCCACCGGCTCCCGGATGATCCATTCGCCCGCATCGTTTTTGCAAAAGCTCTCTATTTGGTATTTGTCTTGGGCCACCAGCACATACTCCCGCAGGCTGTCAATGGTGCGGTAGGCTTCGAATTTGGGGCCGCGGTCGCGCGCTTCGGTGGAGTTGGAAAGGACTTCGATGAGTAAAAATGGGTTGAGCAGGGTGTCGGGGGCGTCTTCCAGGTAATGCTCCTCCCCTTTCGTCAGCACCAGGTCGGGATAATAATACTTTTCATCTATCCCGGATTTCACGCGTAATTCCGAGGGGTACAATTCATATCCCCCCAGTTCCCCAAGGTGATTCCAAAGGATAGTTGTCAAATTTCTGACTAAACGATTATGCTCTTTACTGCTTCCGCCCATAGCAATCAACTGTCCATTTTCGTACTCATGGCGCTCCTCCTGCTCCACTTCCCACTTTAGGTAGGCTATTGGGGAAAGTACCGTTGTTGCCTCAGCCATCGGTTTTTTTTATGGTAAAGTACGGTTTTATGGGCAAAGTGGCAAGGTGGATTGGTAATTCTTGAGCTTTTTACACTTAGGGATCGCGCAACAATAAATTACCCATTTAGACTCGTTCTTTTGCGCGCTAACTGCGTTAAAAAGCCTCGTCGTAGCCCCACTATGCCTACGTTTTTTGCCTTGTTAGCGCACAAAATAACTTCGTCTACTCTGAGTAACTTATTATCGCGCAATCCCTTAGCCAATTCTGAACCCCTTCTCCAGTCACCACCTCATACCTTTTTCAGCCAGCGGATAATATTTTCCAGGTGTTGCTGCCCGTATAGCTTCACGAAAGTCCGGGTCTCCGGGTTATTCCGGTCTTCGTATACTTTTAGGCGGCGTGCTGTAAATGCTTGGGTCAGCTCAATTTTGCAGTCGTTGACAATGCAATTTTTCCATTCATCGAAAGTATGTGGTATCATGGTGGTAAGTATTGTTATCTTTTGTCTCAAAATTTAGTTTTTCCGGTTGTTCTTAAACGACTTATCCGGATAATCAGGCACCGGGGGCACCGCTCTCGGGTCTTCGGCAATCTTGTCCTGCAATAGTTTGATGGCCGAATCCAGCTGTGCATCTTTGCCATTAAAGGTTTCATGAGGCAAATTATCCACCTCAATATCCGGAACAACTCCGTATCCTTCAACGAGCCATTCGCCTTCAAGGCTATACCCACCATGCATAGGTGCCGACATTCTACCTCTATCCGTTAGTTTATTTCGGCTATTCAAAGCTACAAATCCGCCCCAGGTTCTCTTTCCGATCGTCGTTCCTAATCCCAATTGCTTAAAACCTTCTGAGAAAACTTCACCATCTGACCCACATCTTTCATTGACCAATACTACCATGTGTCCGTTAAAAGCATGGTCCATATTACTGCGGGGTTCACCTGTTCTATCTATTCGATACATCCATACTTGTCTCAATAGTTTTTCCAAAATAATAGCATCAATCCACCCACCATTATTATGACGCATATCGATAATCAATCCCTTCCTATTAGAAATGGGAAAAAATTCCCGATAGAAATGGCCAATATCCCAATCGTACATGGCACTCATGTGTAGGTAACCGATTTGGTTATCGCTTTCTTTTTCTACTTTCAGACGATTGCTGTATTCCCAGTCAAAGTATCTCAAATAATGGGAATTGCTTTTAGGCTCCACAATGACCTCTTTGGTTTTTGTTCCTCTTTTAATGGTAAGCCTCACTTGTTTTCCTGCCTGATTGCGGAGCAATTCACCTAAATCCATTGCAGATAAAGCATTCCTTCCATTCACTTTGGTGATTATATCACCTTCCTTTATGTCAAGATAGGGATCATTCAGGGGAGATTCCCAATCGGAAAAGTCCGCAAAATGCGGGTCGGCTTTAAAAATATAGTCAATCCTATATCCTCCATTGGCCTCGTCTCGGCTCGTATTTGCTCCCAGGCTAGCCACCCCAATGTGTTTATCATCGCTGGGCATATCGCCACCGTTTGCCCCAGCATGTAAGACGGATAATTCTCCCACCAGGCGTGCTAGTACATCATTCAATTCATTTCTGGTGGTTACTCGGCCGACCAGAGGTAGATACTTTTCATACATCGCCTCCCAATCCACACCGTGCATATTCTTATCATAAAAGTAATCCCGCTCCATGCGCCAGGCATCCTTGTACAGTTGCTTCCAGTCTTTTCTTGGATTGAGCGAAAATTTACATCCGTCTAAATCTATCTTACCCTCTTCTAAGTTTACACTTCCTGTTCCTGCGTCAACCATGTAGTATGAACTCCCTTTTACAATGAGCATTTTCTCACCATTTTGGGTCAATTCAAATCCACTAATCTCCGAAGCCATATCTGTTAGCTTGGCATCTTCGTTCGTAATTTTGACCACTTTAAGGTGAGACTTGGCGTTGGAACCTGTTTCTGCTGACAGCAGGTAAATGGCCTTGTCATTGACTTCCAGTTTATTGTAGTTTCCTTCAGGGATGGGTACTTTGATATTCCTGGATTGAATATCAACCTTATCAATACTTACTACCAACTCGCCCTCCGGTTTTTCATCTTCTTTTTTCTCCTCCATGAGTTCATCCTTAGCTCGGAAGGGGGAGCGATAGCTTTCTTCCAAAGGAACATGATAAACGCTTTCGGTTTTTTCATAGTGAACGCCGCCTAATCTTGTTCCACGAGGATTTCCAACCATTGTTCTGAGGTACCGGTCAGAAAGAAAATAAATGAATTTACCGTCTGGACTCCACTTTACTTCGTAGTTATTGGATCTACCAGTTGTCAGGTCGAAAATTGAACCATCATTTAGGTTATAAATTTTGATTTGGTAAAAACCATTAGAAGCACGTTGAACAAATGCCAGCCATTGATTATCGGGCGACCATGAAAAGTCCCTTATTCTTTCCTGATTGGTCGATATCTTTTTGCTTTCTCCGGTACTCACATTGAGTACATACATATTATTCTCAACATCATCATAAGCAATCCATTTGCCATCCGATGAAGGAATGCCCTGATACCTAAGCAATTTACCATCCTTTGTCAAAGGCTTAATCTCACCGGAGCCATCCGCAGGAAACTGCACAAATTCAAACTCTCCACTTTCATCTGATAAAGTAATAATGTTTTCCCCATCGTGAGAAAAGACGGCATCACGGTAGCGTACTACATCCCCTTGCGCTGTATAGCTAATCGTCCGCCCCGATTTAGCAGGGACAACAAATACTCGCCCCCGAGCAGTAACTACCGCCTTGCTACCTGTTTGGTTGGGATGTACAGAAGTAATGTAGTTTTCGGGTTTCTCTATCCAGGTTTCTCTCAGGTGCTCCAAATCAGAAGCTAAGCGGATGTCAATTTTATCGTATTCACCCGAAGCAATATCTAATAGCCAAAGGTCAGCGGCATGTTGGTAGACAATTTTCCCTTTATCCAGATTAGCAGACCGTACATCAAACTTGGCATGCCTGGTATGTTGTTTTAAATCTTGGCCCGCTGCATCCATCGACCAGATGTTCTGTATGCCATCCCGGCCGGTGATGAAGTAAAGCCGGCCTTCGTGCCACATCGGGTTGAAACTTTCACCCAGGTGGCCTGTCGTCAGCTTAATCGCCTCATTTTTTCCGTCAAATTTCCAAATTTGTTGTGCCGTTCCTCCTTTGTACCGTTTGACATTTTCATTAAAGCCAGGAAGTGGAACGAAAAACCAGGTGCCTGCTTCATTTTGCACACCATCATTGGCTTGATGAAGAGGAACAATCGACTTTTCTTTTGACTTCAAATCAATAGTCACCAATTGTGCATTGGGTAGTTTGCTAAATTCTGCAGTACGGTAAATGATCTTTCCATCAGGCGTCCAACTTACGGCATTTGAGCCTTCCGAAAAGGTCCATCGGGTGGTCAACCCACCATCAATAGGCATGGTATAAACTTCCATAGGCCCTTCGTAAGTAGCAGAGTATGCGATAGTTGTTCCATCAGGAGATATGACGGGATAACGCTCTTCCTCGGCGTGAGTGGTCAGGCGCTGGGCCAGCCCGCCGCTGCTGGAAACTTTCCAAACGTCTCCTTCTGCAACAAAGACGATGGTATTTTGGTGGATATCAGGGTATTGGTAGTAACCTTTAAACCCTTGGGCTTGCAACTGGATTGCAGCCATTAACAGACACAGCGTTGTGCCAATTATTTCGAATGGTAAGTTAGTGTATTTGCCATAGTAGTACATCATTGATTCATATTTTAGAGGCTCTGCAAATCAGATAGCCTGATGTTATCAAAACTGTTTGACTAAAGTCGCCTTCGTGATCAGTTGCTGCTCCTGCACCGGAAAAGCCAACTCCTCGTTTCGGGCATCATTAAACACCACATATACAAATGAAAGTGGCCGATACTCCCAGCTCGCCCGGATATTCA
>CAYVVK010000017.1:4953-22907 GCA_964454855.1 uncultured Phaeodactylibacter sp.
TTCAGGCGCCCCTGCCCGTCGAAGGAATTGTATTGGTAAAACGTGGAGAGCTGCAAGCGGGGGTTCAGTGCAAATCGTGCTCCTACGCTGGCAAGGTGTGTTGCCAGGCTCTCCCGTTTCATTCCCAAACGCTCCAGGCCGTTGTATTCGTAATCCAGGGTCACTGCGGCATGCACAGAAGGGGCAAAGCGCAGCCCTGCATTGATGGCCATTCGTTTTCCATTGTAAAACTCCCCCCAGTTGATACTGCCTGACCCGGATAACCTGGCAGATTGGTCCGTATTGAACCTGACTTGCTGCCGGGTATAGAAATAGTTGCCTTGTTCGATGGGTACGCCCAGAGGGGCAAAACTGAAGTTGATGTTCTGCCAGGTAGGGAAAATGGCATACTCCAGAAAACTGCCGTTGGTAAAGATCAGGTAAATGGGAAAGAGATAAAGGTTGGCTTGCTGAAAGTTGCCTGGGTTCTCGAAATCATGGTAGTAGTTAACGAAAGCGCCCGGGTCGAAGCGCCTGATCCAGGGGATGTTCTTGGGGCGCCAGATGAAATAGCCGCCGGGGTTGTGATGGATCACATTTCCCTGAAATACAAAGCCCATGTCAGGGCGGTAGGCATCGGATACGAAATTGGTGAGCCACCCCAGATAAAAGTCATTGGTAGAATAGCCCGCAAAGATTCGCCCCCCTATCCCAAGGGTGTCATTGGAATTATCCCTGGAGCCCGACAGCATGTAGGAAACGGTCAATTCATCCCTGGGCCGGATCAGCCCATCCAGCGTGAGGGTGGTATTGTGGCTTTTTTCCAAAGCGAGTTCTCTGGAAGCTTCATCCAGGCGGTGAGTTAGCATGATCCCCGCGTTGTTTTCCTGGCCGTAATTGTGCAAGTATCGTGCAACGGCAAAGCTCGCTGCCGGCGACCGGCCCGTTTCTGCCTGATGCATATACAAGCCGGCAATGGCTCGCTGCTCATTGCGCAAGGTGTACCGTGCGCCCGCATGTATAGGCGCCGGTTCCGCATTAAAGTTGCCCTGCAGGCCGATGCGGCGGCTGAAGAAAGGGACTACCGAGCGGTTGTTGGCTCCGGCCCAAATGCCGGAATTTTCCAGGAAGAACTGCCGCCTTTCGGGAAAAAAGATGTTGAAGCGCTCCAGATTGTTGACGGCCCGGTCTACATCCGCTTGTGCAAAATCAGTATTAAAGGAGATATCCACCACGGACTGAGGGGTGATGGCCCATTTTATATCTCCGCCTAGTTTAGGTTGTTGCTTTGTCGTCGTACCTGATCCTTCCGTAAGGCGGTCGTATTGGTAAAGCGTATAGGGCTCTGCACGGATGTTCGTACTGGGCTTAGGCAATTTCAGCCCTCTTAGTTCCGCAGCATAGGTCATGCGATAGGGAGAGAAAGACTGTGGTATGGGGGGGAAAACAGTCTGCTCATAATCTCTGCGGGCTAAGCGGTTGAAGGTAATACCCCAGCTGGCAGAGCCGCCTTCTTCCGGTAGATCGTATCGGATGGACTTGAAAGGTATGGCGAATTCCGCATAATAGCCGGTATCGGTGCGGCTGGTACGCACTGACCAGAGCGCATTCCAGTCATTGTCGGTATTGTTATCGTTAAAGTTTTGCAGGTCTCGCTGGCTGCCGTAGGGGGTGGCCTGAAAGCTAACACAGTACTGGCGCAGATTCTGAGGGTCCAGTTGGATGCCGAATATATCATTTTCCCCCCAGGTGAAATCGCGGCGCAGATCTTGCACTCTGATGCCATTTTTTCCCATTGAATCCGCGCAGAATGCCCCTACGTATAGATTGCGTTCGTCAAAAAGTACCCGGACGGATGTTTTGTATTTGTAATCACCACCCTGCCGGGGTTCCATCCTGAAAAAATGGGTTACCGGCTTTGCGCGCTGCCAGGCTGCTTCGTCGAGCCGCCCGTCAATTACGATCTTTCCGTTAGCGGCAGTAGCCCATACCACCGCGGGCGTGTCCGGCGGGGGAAAGTTGCCATCCTGGCCTTGTGCTGCCAGAAAGCAGGGGAGTATAAACAACAATAGTGCCGGGCGAGTGTACATATCGGGTGTTTTTCAATTTACAATTGCCGCAACCGCCCGATCCCTGTCCCGCCAATGATCAGCGTATACAATAGCAATACCAGCCAGCTTCTGCCCGGCACCTGCCCGGCGTAGTGCTGATTGGCCCCTACCGTCTGACGGAGTTGCCGGAATTTTTCGGTATCCATAGATATTTGCTGCATTGCAAATTCCAGGAGTTGTTTGAGTTTTGCCTTTACGCTTAGGCTGATGTCATTGCGAAAGGCCAAATAGGCTGGAGAGCCGGTGCCTGCTATTTCATCCAGCCCCAGCTGTAAAGCATAAACCGGGTTATACCAGACAGACTGCCGGGCCAGCCGTTCCCTGCCTTCTTCAATTTCGTTGGCCAGAGCAGTAGCTTTTTGGTTTAGCACAAAGTCTGCCACGTCATAATAGTGGCGGTCGATGAGCGGATTCCGGGCAGTATCTTGCACATAGGGCATATTTTTGAGTTCCGGGAATTCCTGAAAAATGATGGGTTCCAGGGCCTCCGCCTCTTTTTCGTAAAGCGCATAGCGCTCCACCCGCTGAGCATCTGTGATCTCGGTACTGAAAGAGTGTGGGTATTGGCTTTCTCCCCAAAGGTTAGCTGCTGCGGGCAGCAATATGCACAATACCATCCAGGCCAGCGCCAGAGCCAAGGCATTAAAAGCCAGCCCCTGCCGAAAGGAGATCACAAGGGCAATAGCAGCAGCCCAAAATAGCAGGTACAACAGGCTGAGCAATAGTCCTGTCCATATCCCGGCGCCCCAGTAACCGCCTGCTCCTGCTCCTGCCAGCAGCCAAAGCACCGCTGTGGCCAGGCCTGCCAGGCCCCACTGAAAACCCAGGCGAAGGCCAATCCAACCCGCCAAGCGGCCAGCTTGCAGGCGCAGCAGGGGCAGCATGCCCTGATCCTGCTCGTAGCCCAGTATGTCATGACTCAGCAACAGCAATAACAAAGGGCTGAGAAACACGAGCACAAAGGCCAGGTCGAAATGCCCGGCCATCAGCTGTTCCGGGTTGATCAGCTCCGGTTTGTTGCGGGTATCGAATGGGCTGCTGAAGCGGGTGATGCGGGCGTAGTTTGCACGGGTGTCCGAAACGCCAATGCTGGCTAACGTAAGCGGCGCCGGCTCTTTACACAGATAACTGCCCGTGTACCATGATGCCCAGAGTGGCTGATAGATGTCGACCCAGGGGCGGCCTTCAGGCCCTTTGATGCTATCCACATACCAGGCCAGGGCCTGTGCTGCCATCTCCTGTTCTTTGGCTTCCACCTGAGCAACGGCAGCCGCCCACTTTTGTACGTAGTGCTGGCCGGAGAAAACGGCGTATGCCCCCAACAGCAGATAGGCGACTAAGGCAGGCTGCTTCATCCAGGAACGGCGCAGTTGCGCCCACTCTATTGACAATAGGCTCCATACGTTCATGTAGCTCTGGGTTTTAGGTTAGTTTTCTAATATGGATATGCGCTTTGCAAAAGCTAATGCACCACCAGTCAATAGAAGCCAGGTTAGCAAAATGGCCAGCTCCGGCCAGCGGTTTGACAAAGACCAACGCAGGCCTGGCCGCTCGTGGGCAAAGTCTTCTACCGACTGGAAAAAGGCCGCCTCTGCTTTCCAACTCCAGTCGCCGGTTTTGGAGCCTCCATAGGCGTGTTTGTCGTTTAGGGTTTTGACCCACCGCCGCCTGTAGTCTTCTACAGACTTTTGAAAATAAAGATGGTCGTACAGGCTGGTGCCCGCCAGCGCCATGCTCAGATTGCGTACCGCCAGAGAAGGTGCGAGGACAGAAGCCCACTGAATGATTCGGTTCTGTTGCTGTATGGTTCGGAAGTACTGGCCGAAGTGTTTGTCCCATACCTGATTGCCGTACTCCTCATCGGCCTGCATCAGCAGCCCGTCAAAGTTGATGGGTAATTGTTCGAGAGAGTCTACGCCATACTCTTCCAGCACTTGCTTCTCCAGCGCTTGCCGCCGTTGGTCGGCTGGGTTGTGCCCATCCAGCCCTTTATTCCGGTCTTCTTGCATCTGTTCTTCGAAAGCAATACGGCTGGGCAAAGGAAAGAGGTTTTGCCCCAACTGTGCCGCTAACTTAGGTACGATGAACACCCATATCAGCCAGGCGCCAAGAAGAAGGGCCAGAGCGCTACTGCTGCGCCCTGCCCTCCCGGAAACGTAAACCGAAAGCAACGCAACCATCAGGTAATACAACGCATAGCAGAGCAGAAATGCACCGAGCAGCCCCCAGGCAACCTGTCCGCCGTACAGCAGCGCCATTAGCACCACCATAGCCAGGAGCAGCCCAAGGCTGATGCTCCAGTAAGCCAGCGCTTTACCGATCATCAGTTGCAATACGCTGGCTCCCTGCAGCACCAGCATTTTGAGCAGGCCCTGTTCCCGTTCCCGGGCTATGCTCCCGAAGGCGAGAAAGATCAGCAACAAAGGTATCATGGCTTGTAATACCAAAGCCGGCTGAAACAGGCTGAGCCGCATCAGAGAAGTGCTGCGGGAGGCTTCGGCGTACATGGCCTCATTTTGTACGTGGCCTTCTACCTTGAGCACATCACCGGTGTAGGGTTGTACGCCTGCATCCAGCATACGCAGCAGCCCAATGGGGCGGTAAGCATAAGTGCCGTAGTGGGCGGCGCCGTGCGGGTTGTAGTCTCCCAGGCTGTTCCACTGGGCCTCGGCTTTTTCAGTAGCTTTGCGGTGTGCCGCCTGCAGTTGTTCATAGGTGTCGTAGCCCGTCCAGGCCGACAACGCCAGCAGCAATAATGTGAAGCCTGCCAGGAGTTGTACGCGCCGGCCTCGCAGGCTTCCTCTGAGTTCGTTCAGAAAGATCAGTCGTATCATGGGCGGGACATTTGTTGCAGATAAAGGGCTTCCAGGCCAGCGTGGCCAATCTCCTCCGGGCGCAGCAACTGTATCAGCTCTCCGGAACGCATGATGCCAATATGCGTAGCGGTTTCCTTAGCCCGGAACAGGTCGTGAGTGGCCATCAGCGTCGCTATGCCGTACTCGCTGAGCCGCTTCAGCAGCCCGGCAAACTCATTGCTGGCCTGAGGGTCGAGGCCGGAGGTGGGCTCGTCGAGCAGCAGGGCTTTGGCCTGCTTGGCCAGGGCGATGGCTATGCCCGTTTTCTGGCGCATCCCTTTGGAGTAATAGCGGGCGCGCTTGTCAAAAGCCTCTGGCTCAAGCCCCGCTTCGGCGAGGAACATCTCCAGTTCTGTTCGTTCGTACTTTTTCCCCGTCAGCGCCGAGAAGTAAGCCAGGTTCTCCATTCCGCTGAGGTTGGGGTAGAGCTGTATATTCTCCGGGATGTAAGCGATATGGGCGCGGGCGCGCTGTGGGTTGGCCGCCACATTTTGCCCGTTGATGCGGGCTTCTCCCTCATCCGGTTTCAGGAAGTTGAGAAAAAGGTGGATGGTGGTGGTCTTACCGGCCCCATTGGCCCCCAGGAGCGCGTAGATCTCACCGGGCGCCACGGCCAGGTTGAGCTTTCTGAGGGCGGGCTGCCCATTAAAGGATTTGCTGAGGTTGTAGGCTTCTATCATGAATGGTAGGTTTTAATATTCAAAATCTTAAGCAACCAAACTATTTATTCCCTTTTCCAGCACCTGCCGCCTGACGTTGTTGGCGATGAAGACGATGCGGCTCCGCGGGGCAGCGCCGTCGGGCCAGGCCGCCATGCGTTCGAAAGCAAATTGAGTGCGGACAGATTGAAAGACGATGGGCTGGGTTTCGGCCTGAAAATGCAATATACCTTTGATGCGGTAGATGTTTTTCCCGTACATCATGAGCAGGAATTTCGACCAGTGTATAAACTTTAGCATATCCAAAGGCTTGGAAAGCGTAAAACTATGGGCTTCCACTCCCGGATGATGATCATGGTGATGATGGTGGTGTTCGTGTTCGGCTGCCTGAACCGCGCGCATCAATTTTTGCTGTGCAGCTTCCGACTCATAAGCTGCTTGTTGCAGTATGCAGGATGGCGCTTTGCCATAGCTGGCCCGGTAGATCTCAGCAAAAGGGTTGGATTGAGATATCAGGTATTGCACCTTGTCCAGATAGGGCGGGCTGACGGCCTTTTCTTTATTGAGCACAACTACATCGGCAAAAGCAAGCTGACGCCGGGCTTCTTCCCGCTCTTCCAGCATGTCTTCAATCTGCCCGGCGTCCGCAACGCAGATGACTGCATCGAGGCGGAAGTGCGCTTGCACGGCTGCATCGGCCATAAAGGTTGCTGCCACCCCGTCCGGCTCGGCCATGCCAGTGGTCTCTATCAGTAAATGGTCAAATGACTGGCCAGACTTCACCAAACGACCCAGCGTTTGCAGCAACTCGTCGTTGAGCTCGCAGCAGATGCAGCCATTGGATAATTCAAAAATCCCTTCTCCGCTGCTGCCCTGCACCACGAGGTCGTTGTCGATCGCGATATCCCCAAATTCATTTTCAATGATCGCAAACCTGATCTTCGGGTGCTGCCTGATGATGTGGTTAAGCAGGCTGGTCTTTCCAGCCCCTAAGAAACCGGTGATTATGGTGACGGGAATCCTCATTTAGTTCGTGATTTTTATTTGGAAATCGACCGGCTCGGCAACGTTCCGTACGCCATCATGAGCGCGAACAGTAAAGAGGTAATTTCCGCTGACTAAAGTCGAAGGAATTTTCAGCTCTGTGTCGAAAAGGTACTCCCTTTCCACATCGGCAACAAATGGCTCCACAACAGATGAGGTAAAGGTATTGCCCGAACTGAAGTCCGTATAGGTCACAAACAACAGCCCGTTGCCGCCCTGCGAAAGCGGATAATTATCGGAAACCTGCCCTGAAAAGCGTATGATCTCGCCCTTGGAGGCGGAAAAGCTGGAGCTGACGGGTGTGGTTACACTTAAAACCGGGGCTAAGGTATCAGTAGGGTTTTGCAATTTCAGACTGTAGAATGTGGTAAAGGGGCTGTCGTTGCCCGCCTCGTCAAGTACTTGTATATGGTAGTGGTAATTTCCAGAGGTGACGGATTCAGGAACCACCAGCCAACGTTCGACTTGTTCTGTAGCTCCTTGCAAGGGGGTAGTTTCCAGAACTGACCAGTCTTCGGTAAGCCCTTCCTGCGTAGGAGGTGAAAATCCGGGAGCTGCTCCCCCTCCATGTCCGTGGCAATCAAAGTTGTGGTGGATATCGACTTTGTACTCCGAAAGGGCTACATCGTCTTCAAATTCGATGTTAAAGTATAGGGTATCTCCCCCCATCAACTGAAAAACGGTGTCCTCTTGTTGCCCGCAAATGATAGCCGGGACAGAAGCCGGTTTGTGATCCAGCAAACGTACTTGCGGCGGCGTAACATCAACGGTACTTGAATCACAGCTCCCTAGCAATGCTAAAGCGCCTGTTAAAAATAGTGCTGACACATATTTATTCCACCATTTCTGCATCATTTAAGATATAGTTTAAGTAATCGAAATCATCGCTGTTCAGCTGCAGCCGGCCGCGGAAGGCCGTCGTTTCATCCATGCTGAAATGGCGATTTTCGCTTTCTTTCAGCAAGACATCCATCACCGTTTCCGGGCCCGCACCGCCGCAGAAAAAACATTGCTTGTAGGGATTGGCTGACAGTATAGTAAAGGGGGCGTTCGCTTCGCCAATCGGGATGACGTAGCCTTTGATCTGCACTGGCTTGCCTTCCAGTGCCTGTACCGTTTCGCTAAAGTGTGGTATAGGCACTTCCGCCTGCAGCTCGCTACTGAATTCCCACTCGAAGGCCACTTTCGCCAGCGTTTTCCAGCTGAGCAGCAGGTAGCCGTCTTTCCATTGGCAGGCACTGCTGTCTGCCGGTGCAGCGGCAGACACATCAATTGCTTCTTCAGGCAGCGGCACCGGCCATGCGTCCAGCCCACGGCCAGTGCCCGGCGCTTCCCCTTCAGGCCGCGTGCAGGCAATGAGCCCTAGTACAGGCAATAGTTTCCACCAGGAGGTGCGTATTTTACGGTTCATCGGATGCGTTTTCCAATCGGCAAAGGCGGCACTGCCGGTGGTTGTACAAATGCAGGCCGATCAGAGCGAAAGCGCCCGCATACATAGGCAGGTGCCCCCAAAGGTGCCAATGCAAAGATTCTGACAAAATGGTTAGCGCGATGACGGACCAGGCGGCCCACATGCCCCACTTTACCCAAGGCGCAGCTACTTGTTTGGAGGTGTAGTAAATGGCCACAAAAGCCAGCAGCAAGAACGCCCAGTCCAGTACTGCCCAGTACCAGGGCAATGCCGCTTCTTCTCCTGCCACGTGCTGCCCGAAGTGGGCGGAGGCATGAGCGGCAAACAACAATGGCGTTGCCGCACAGTGTACTGCGCACAAGCCACTTGCCAAGGCGCCCAACAAATCTGCGTCAATTTTCCTGATCGACAACGCCATATTGAAATCTAGTTCTTAAAGGCAGCGTCATTTTCTTCACCGCCACATAGTCGTTCTCAAGCAGCGTAGTTGACATCCGGGCGGGCAGTTCAGCCAGTGTTTCCTGCTGAACCGTGTCCGTTTCAGTGGTGTCTTGTTGATTTCCTGTTCCAGCAGGTTGGCAACTCCAGAGCGCCAGTAGGCTGAAAGCAAAAAAGAGCATTTTGATTTTCATAATTGATTGTGTTTTGATTACTGCCCGAAATATACTTGCAACAGCGTTGCGAAACAATGAGCTTGCTCATTATTTCAGGATTTTCGCCCTACCATTTCGGCCAGTTGTCTTCGAACTCATACCCGCGTTTCCAATCCTCTGTTTCAGAATCATTCAGCAGGCAGGCCGTCAGCTCCTCCCGGATACGGCCTTCATCCATGTTCTGCCCAATCAGTACAAGCTCTGTTTTGCGGTCGCCCCATTCGGCATCCCACCGGCTCTCGATGAAGGCCTGATTGTCCACGAAAACAGGGTGATTGATCCGGTCACTATAAGGCATGCTTGACCACCACACCCCAGCCCTTTCTGCCCTTAGTGATCCACCAGCCTGACTCCAGTTGATGGCATCAGCTGGGCGGGAAGCAATCCAAAACAAGCCTTTACTTCGTACTATAGAACCTGGCCAGTCCCGGTTAATATATTGCCAGAAGCGGTTGGGATGGAAGGGCCGGTTCGCCCGGAAAACAAATGAGGAAATACCGTACTCCTCGGTTTCCGGTGTATGCTCGCCGTAAAGTTCTTTGATCCAGCCGGCAGATTGGCTGGTGCGCTCGTAATCGAACAGGCCGGTATTCAGTATTTCGGACGGCGAAACCTGACTGTGCTGTGTGCGGATGATCTTCGCCTCCGCGTTGAATTTACGGATTAATGCTTCCAATTCTTGTGCCTGCTGCTCTGTCACTAAGTCGGTTTTGTTGAGCAGGATGACATTGGCAAATTCGAGC
This sequence comes from uncultured Phaeodactylibacter sp., assembly GCA_964454855.1. Taxonomy (GTDB): domain Bacteria; phylum Bacteroidota; class Bacteroidia; order Chitinophagales; family Saprospiraceae; genus CAYVVK01. The sequence goes on from CAYVVK010000017.1 coordinate 14,409, forward strand.
TGATCCACCAGCAGATTGACGATAGTGCGCTGATCCGCCGGATCGTCGTTGAGTGCACGCGAATAAATGGTGTCTATGCTGCCGAAATCTCGGTAAAAGTTGAAGGCATCCACCACAGTCACCAAAGTATCAAGCTGGCTGACTTCCGAAAGATTGACTTTGAGCTCCTCGCTGTCAAAGTAGAACGTCTGTGCTACCGGCAAAGGCTCGGAGATTCCCGTGCTTTCGATGAGCAGGTAGTCGAACCGGCCTTCCTGCGCCAGCTTAGCGACCTCCTCGATCAGGTCTTCCCGCAAGGTACAGCAGATACAGCCGTTGCTCATTTCCACGAGCTTTTCTTCGGTGCGGGAAAGGGTATTGCCCTCTTCTACCAGGCGGGCATCCACATTCACTTCGCTCATGTCGTTGACGATCACGGCGACTTTGAGCCCTTCTTTGTTGTGAAGGACATGGTTGAGCAGCGTCGTTTTGCCTGCGCCCAAAAAGCCGCTCAGGACAGTGACGGGTAATTTTTGCATGATTCTTTTTTATTGGAAATTGAAAGCGCCTCCGGTGTCAATCCGCAGCAAGAGCCGGGACTGCCCGGATTTTTGCACAGCCGGGCTGCGGTGCAATGCCGCTCCGTAGGTGCTGCGTTCGTGCAGCGCGCCTTTAATGAGCAGCACCTCGCCGGTATTGGCCTGGTATATCCCGGCGGGGTCTCTAATCATTTCTTCATTTGTCCCCTTTGCCACTTTATGGTGGTCGATGGCATCCGGGTGGGCCCAGAGCGTGCCAGGCCCCTGATAGGTGCACAGCAGCCGCAAAGTATTGATGTCCGTATGAAAGCGGCGGCACATGTCCTTCTCTACTTTTCCAAAAAAGAGACGCAGAGGCTGTCCTCCCATTAATTGCGCGAACCAGGATGCGAGGCTCAATACTTCGGATTGCAGCAGGGCTCCGGCCCGGGATGTTCGCAACTGCTCCGACAGCTCCTCTACCGGCCCCGAAAAGCGAAAGCTTTCCCCATCAGTACCGAGCAGCCCCTCGGCTTCGGCCTGCAATTCAGCGGAAAGCTGCCTTTTCCAGATGCCGATCTGATAGCCGGGCTGATGTATGGACTGCAGACGTGCTTGATCCTGGCTCATCAGACAGCCTTTAGAAGGCAAAGTTGTTGGTAACATAGGCAATATGGCCATTTTATGCAACGTTGTTGCAAAAATAGAAATAATATTCCATCTTTGCAACAAGCTTGCGTAAGCAAATAAAAAGAATGCTTAAATACTATTATCTTTCGGCCATAATCAGCTTGATGAGCTTATGCTTATCTGCTCAGGAAAAAATTGATTGGGAACTGCTTGCCAGGGTGCGGTTCAAAACCGAATATGTTGAGGACTTAGGGGCTTACTATTTGATACCCAAATTCAGCAAGGCAGTGGCAGCCTACGAAGGCCGGGAAGTGATACTGTCGGGCTATTTCATTCCTTTTAATGAACAGCAAATGTTCTTTGTTCTTTCCAGGTATCCTTTTTCGTCTTGCTACTTTTGTGGAGCAGCGGGCCCGGAGTCGGTGGTGGAATTGCAGCTAAAGCTAGAGGCATTCCAACGCTTCCGTATGGATGAACGCCTCACTTTCAAAGGTACGCTCGTTTTGAACATCAATGATTTTGGCCACTGTAATTACATATTAAAAAACGCAGAACCTTACGAGCCATGAAAAACAGCCTGATCTTATTTTCACTTTTTATTGCCGCCGCCTGTTCCTCTGGAAAAAAGGCTGACCCTCAACTAGAGCAGGCCGCTGCCGTGCATGAAGAAGCCATGAAAATAGAGGAGGAGGCCAGAAATAAGCTCGACAGCCTGTTGCAGCTAAGAAACAGCATCAACGTACAGGGGCGGGCCCTCAGTGAGGCCGAGATAGCCTTCGTGCGGGAGGTGGACGGCCTGGAGGATCGCTTTCGAGCCTGGGCGGAAAGCCTGATCGAGGTGCCGGGTTATGAACATGAACACGAACACGATCATGGCCATGATCATCACCACCACGGGGAAGAGGCGCCGGAAGTAACTCCCGCCCACATGCTGAACATACAGCGGGAATTTCGCGACAGCATTGCTGTGCTGCGCCAGGAAGCAGAGCGTTTACTGGCGCAGCAGGAGTTCTGATCGGCGCTCACTCCACCAGCACCGCATCCTCCAGAATGTAATTGAGGTACATGAGGTCCTGGCCATTAAGGCGCAGCCTGCCGCGGAAACTTACCTTCTGGTCCATGCGCAGGCGGCCCGGAGGCTCCTTTGGTAGGATATCCATTACGGATTCCGGGCCCGCGCCGCCACAGAAAAAGCACTGGGTGTAGGGAAAGGCGGAAAGAACGGTATATTCCTCTACGCCGGCTTCCTCAAGAGGGATGACATATCCGGATATTTGTACCTCCCTGCCCTCTATGGCCCGCAGAGAAGGACTAAATACCGGCAGCAGGATCTTACGGCCCATTTCCTCATGGTATTTCCATTCGAAGACGACATCGGCCAGGTTTTTCCAGCTCAGGAATATCAGGCCGTCCCGGGCCTCATACTGGCCTGGCTCAGGAGCAGGGCCCGCCCGTACGGAAGTATCAGAGCCGGTGGGCGCCTCTTCCTCATAGGCCGGCACTTTTTCTGTCCCCGATGGAGAACAGCCCGGAAGCAGCAGGATATAAAGTAATATTCCGGAAGCGTGTATGATTATTTTTTCCATTCGCTCAACCTTTTAGGTTCCGGCCCATTAAAGAAAAAGCCTGGTGTGGAAGCACCAGGCATTTAAATGTTCTATAAAAAAAAGTCGGATTAGTACCAATTGGAACAGCCTGGCGATGAAAGAACAAGTATGGAACCGCCTTTCACTCAGGCTTCTATTGCCAGGCTTTGAATGAAGCGATGGCAACAATCGCATATGCAATTATGTTGCAAATGTACACTTAATGCAACTTTGTTGCAAGTTTTTCAAAGATTATTTCTTTGAAAAAGGTGGTTCGAATTCTATTTTTATGCCCCGTTGCTTAAAGAAAACGATGATCATGCAGGAAGACATTCTGGAAATGCTGGAGAAACATGACTTGCGCAAGACGAGTATCCGTAAGGATGTGCTGAAGATCTTCGTGCAAGCGGAAGGCAAAGCCCTTTCCAGCAAAGACATAGAACAGGCGCTCGAGAATCCCGACCGCATCACTCTGTACCGCACCTTGAGATCCTTCGAAGAAAAGGGACTGATCCATCAGGCGGTCGATGGCAGTGGAACGTCTAAATATGCACTTTGCTCGGAAGATTGTACGGTGCATGAGCATCAGGACGATCACGCGCATTTTCATTGTACGGAATGCGGACAGACGATCTGCCTGGAGGCCAGCCCCCGGGTCCCGGTAAGTGTGCCGGAGGGTTACATCGTGCGGCGGTCCTATGTGGTGCTGGAAGGCCTGTGCCGGCGCTGCGCTTCCTAATTTGTGATATCCACTTCAAAGGCTGCTGCTTCTGCAACATTACGCACCCCATCGTGTGCACGGAGGTAGAAGCGGTAGCTGCCCGCCTTCAGTGTATTGGGTATGGTATATGAAAAACTGAAAGGGTAACTTTGGCCAACGTTGTTGTCAAAAGGAAATACGGCATCGGTGACAAAATTGTTGCCGGAGCTGAGATCGGTATAGCTCAGGAAAAGCACCCCGTTGCCTCCTTCACTCAGCGAATGATTGTCCGTCACCTTTCCTTCAAATATTACAGCTTCTCCTTTGGCAATGGAAAGCGCCGCACTGGTTGGCGCTTTCACCGAAATGGACGGAGGCTCCTCATCACCTGGGTTCAGCGCTTTGATGCTGTAAAAGTTCGCGAGCGGATTGTCATTTCCGGCTTCGTCGATAACCTGTACCTGAAAATGGTAATTGCCCGCCGTGATATTTTCAGGCGCCACCAGCATTTGCGCCACTTGCTGCTCTTCGCCGGAAAGCCCGATGATCTGCAGCTCCGACCAGTCGGTAGTCTGGTTGCTTACGTTGGGAATGGATATGCCCGGCGCGGCGCCTCCGCCATGGCCGTGGCAGTCGAAATTATTGTGGATATCAATCTTGTACTGGGAAAGGCTTGATTCGTCGCGAAAAAGCAGTTCAAAGGACAGGCTTTCGCCTCCGCGAAGCAGGAAAACCGTATCTTCGGCCGTCCCACATATTTCGGCGCTTACCGGCACCGGCGAAAGGCTGATGATCTCCATGGAGGGAGGAGTGATGTCTACTTCCTCTTTTCCACAGGAAGAAAAAAATACCACAAGGGAGAAGGCCGACAGCAATAAAACTTTGTTCATGCGAATGACTTTATAATAATAATGCAGATTCATGCAACTTTGTTGCATTAAAGATAGATACATTTGCTTTTATGAAAACAAAGCTCTTATTTTTTTGCTTCTTGTGGGCTGCCTGTTCTCAGGTTTATGGGCAGATAAGCGGTACTGTATATGGCGAAGAAGGGCTGCCGCTGCCCGGAGCAACCATCTGGGTGCTTCCTGATTCTGTGGGTATTTCGAGCGATGAAGAGGGGCGTTTTTCTATCTCCGGCCTGGATGCGGGCACTTATCAGCTCGAGCTGGGTTACGTCGGGTATGAACATAAGTCCGTCAGGGTGAAGTTGCCGGCCGGCGGAACGCGCCAGCTATCGATAGTGATGGAGGAAAAGAGCGAGCTGCTGGAGGAGGTCGTCGTGTCGGAAGAACATGCCAAGCAGGAAACCACTCTCGCCACGGAGCATTTCTCTGAACATCTGATCGAGCGCAACCTGCAAGGTACTTTCGCCAAAAGTATAGAAAAGATACCGGGTATCAGCGCGATCAATGTAGGCGTAGGTATCGCCAAGCCCGTCATTCGCGGCCTGTCTTTCAACCGCATCATCGTAAACCATATGGGCATCAAGCAGGAGAGCCAGCAGTGGGGCGCCGATCACGGACTGGAGGCCGACCAGTTTGATGTGGAGCGTGTGGAGATCATCAAAGGGCCTGCTTCCCTGCAGTACGGCTCGGACGGACTGGGCGGTGTGATCAACATCCTGCCGGGTAAGATCATCCCCCGGAATACGCTGAGTGGGAATGTGCTCGGCCTGTACAAGACAAATAATGAGCACTGGGCGGGTACTGCGAAGGCGGGAGTCAACATCGGCGGCCTTTTTGCTACAGCCCGATACAGCCGGCAGGCCTTCGGCGATTACCGCGTGCCGGCCAGCCAGTTCCTTTACAATTCGTTCGTGTTGCCGATCTATGACAACAACCTGAAGAATACGGCCGGCGAGGAGTCCAACTTTTCCGCTATGGCCGGCTTACAGCGCGATTGGGGCATCTCCCGCTTCACCCTTACGAGTTATTCGCTCGATGCAGGGCTGTTTTCCGGCGCGGTGGGCATTCCGCGTTCCTATGCCCTGGAAGATGACGGCAATCGCCGGGACATCGACGTGCCCAAGCAGGAAGTCGACCACTACAAGCTGGCGTATAATCAGGTGTTCTTCCTGCTGGACGGCCACATTGATCTCAACCTGGGTTACCAGCGCAACCTGCGCCGGGAGTTCTCTTTTCCGGAATTCCACAGCATTCCCAGTTCCCAGATCGACCCGGGTAATACCCTGGCCCTGGAGCTTGCCCTGGAAACCTACAGCGCCAATTTTCACTACGAATACAATCCGTCCGGTCACTGGAAGAACATATACGGCGGCAATGTGCAATGGCAGAAAAACCGGCGTGGCGGCTTCGAATTCCTCCTGCCGGATTTCAATACCTTTCGCGGGGGGCTCTACACGCTGATAGAAAGGGAACTGGCCCCCGGCTGGCTGGCCAATGGCGGCCTCCGGGTGGATTATGCCGAGAACGATACCCGTTTCTTCCGCCAGTGGGTCTGGGACAGCAACGAGAACATTGTAGACTCCCTCATTGCCCCATCTACCGCCCAAAGCTATTTCAACTGGTCGGCCTCTGTGGGGTCCCGCCTGGTGATTCGGGAAGATGCCTGGTTCCTGAAGCTCAACCTGGGCAAGAGTTTCCGCGTGCCCTACCCGGCGGAAACGGTCTCCAATGGCATTCACCACGGCACCTTCCGGCACGAGGTAGGCACTCCCGGCCTGGAATCGGAACACGGCTATCAGCTCGACCTGAGCACCGACTGGAGCCTGGGGAGCTTTTCCGGAAGCTTCGCCACCTATTTTAACTATTTCGACAATTACATTTACCTGGGGCCGACCTTCCCCGCCCGCTTCTCGCCCCTGCCCGAAGCTGGCCAGGTCTTTCAGTACCGGCAGGACAACGCCATCTATACTGGCTTCGAATTGCAATGGCAGTGGGAAGTATTGCCCTTTCTGAGCCTGAAGCAATCCTCGGACTTCGTGCAAAGCTACAACCTCAATACCCGGCTGGCGCTGCCGTTTACTCCGCAGCCAACTCTGAAGTCCAGCCTGTTGTACGAATTTTCCGGCAAAGGATGGCTCACCGAATTTTATGCAGAGCTGGGGCACCAGTATGTATTTGCCGCCGAGGGCCGCCTGAGGGTCGACCGGTCAGAGCGGCCTACACCGGCTTATCAATTATGGGAGGCCGGCCTGGGAGCTACCCTTGACTGGCAGGGCCAGCAGCTTGTTTTCAGTATTCAGGGGCAAAACCTGCTGAATACCCGTTATCTCAACCACCTGAGCCGCTACCGCCTCATCAATGTGCCTGAGCAAGGCAGAAATATTGTCTTTTCAGTGAAGATCCCTTTTTCAGCGAGTTTAAAAAAGAATGAGGCTACCTGACAAATATAAACAGGCAGCCTCATTTCCCGTCCTAAAGTAAAAGTAGGAATCTGCTTATTACTGGATGGAGAATTCTACTTCACCAAATTCTTTCTCTTCGCAGTCATGGTCTTTACAGGCCTCAACTTCCAGGTGGAAGCCCGTTCCGGAAGGATAGCCGGAGAGGTCTACATCCTGCTCAAAGGTGATCACTTTGTCGTGCTCGTGCTTGTCAAAGTCGATGATCTTGTCATTGACATCCTCATCGGGGTGCAGAACGATCTCCACTTCGTGGTTCTCATCGCTGGCTTCGATTTCTATGTGAATATGAACATCGGAAGCATCGGCGACCACTTCGCCGTCAGCCGGTTCCAGGATGCGGATGGTGATCTCATTGTCCCCATGTGCATGGGGGTCATCATCATCGTTGTCACAACCAAAAAAGGTGAGAGCAGTAGCTGCAAGAGCCAGGAAAAAGAGCTTTTTTAGGAAATTCATAATTAGGCTTTTAATATTTTACGTGAAGCCGTTGCCCGACAGCAGGTACCATGGCTTAAGGCTGTGGGTTAGCATTGTTTTGCGGCAATGCCGGACGATGGGGTTCATCGTTGGGTAACCTCCCGTTTGCCTTGCGTTTTTATACTACTACCTGCATGAACACAGCGTACAAACAAACCTGACCTGGGTTCGAGGCCGAAGGGCGTCCCTGCCCACAGGGCTTTCACAGAATTGTTAAAAAATTTAAGTTGTCTGCCAATGGGCCTAGGCGAGACGAGAAAGGAGGGCGAAGGAAAAAGGTGGTCCGCGCTCCCGAATGTGGGAGAGGGAAGGATGACTGTGGGAAAAGGAATGTTCAAATGGCTTTTCAAACTGGAGAAAGGGTCTGTAGTTAGAACCCTCAGGAGGGACCATTTCCAGAAATTGGGTGTAATAGATAAGGCAGAGGGTGCAGTCGTGGTACTTCAACTCTTCGCCATGCAGGTGCTGGTCAGCTCCATTAGCTTCGCAGGCGGAATGTGGCTCGTGCTCCTCCAATAGCAGATGCGCTTCCTTCATCCCCAGGGGAAGGAGGAAGAGCACAAGCAAGCTGAAACTTGCCAGCAGGCGATATGGATGAGTACTTGCCGTCATTAACTGTTCATTGGAACAACAGCAAATATTACAAAGTTTTTCGGAACTTGTTCGAAAGGGAAAAGAATTTTTATTGGGCTCCTGTGCACAGGCTGACAAAAATTGCTCCGAGCAGCTTGCTTTAAATGCCTGTGATCTTCCTTATCTTATCGCCTTTCCATCATTTAAGCAGAACAATGTATCCATCCTCACGTATTTTGGCTTTTTGTCTGTTCGCCGTACTGCTGCTCTCCGGCTGCTCGGAAGAGAGCCAGGAGCCTGTTTTCAACCATTTGCCCGATATCGACAGCCCGCTGGAGGCTACGGCTTATGCCGATTCGCTCTTCGTGCTCACCATTGAGGTGGAAGATATAGACGGCGACCCCGTGCAGCTCAGCGTGGAGGGCCTGCCCGCCTGGCTGAACTTCGAGGAACAGGAGCGTAAATTAAGCGGAACCCCCGGCCGGGAAGATGAGGGTATTTATTCGCTGAAGATCATCGCCGATGATGGCAAAGGGCAGCGCTCCCGTTTTCTGGATGTCACCGTACGCGTCATTTACGGCCCGCAGGAGATACTGGAAGCCGAGCTGTCGCGCCTGTATCTGACGGCTACTCCCGGCCTGCTCGGCGTTTCGGCCGCCGTGGCCA
>CAYVVK010000018.1:0-2469 GCA_964454855.1 uncultured Phaeodactylibacter sp.
CTATCCTGGCTAATTTTTTCCGGGATTTATTTGGCTATGTTAAATCAGGCAGGTGGGGAAGTTATTCTTCTCTGGGCCCTTAGTTTGGTTACCGTTTCTCCGATCACTACAAAGTTCATTAGGACAGCATCGAAAGTCCGCTCATCTTGATAGAATTCATCAGTATTTTTGAGACCCTTGACAAACCTCTCAATTTTCTGAATGGCATCCAGTACGGCAAATACGTTTGCCCGGTCTTTTTCAGATAAAGATGGTATCTTTCATTATGCGTTCTTTGTAATAGGGTTTGATATACTTTTCCCGGCAAATGTCTACGTCGGCGTTAAATTCATCCCGAAAGATATTTCTGATCTCTTGTTTTATCTCATGAAGGTTTTCAGTGCCAGGTTCAAATTCTACAATGAGATCGATATCACTTTCGGCTTTCTGCTCTTCCCTTGCAAAAGAACCGAAAAGACCGATCTTCGTAAGATGATATTTGCTGAGCAAATCCTGCTTTTCCTGACGAATAAAGTCTAATATTTCTTTCTTACTGACCATCTTCAACGATAATGGCTTTTTAAACCTCAACTACAAATTAGCAATAATGGTTTCTTTTTGCAACCTTCTCCTATCTGATTATTTTAAACAGTGCACATTATCTCACTTGCCGTATCTACCTTCTCTTCATCCGCTCATACACACAAACCGCCAGTTTAGCAAAAGCCGGCAACTTCCGGCTCACCGAAGCTTTGACGGAATTCCCGCTGCCGGCGCCGATGAATGTGGCGATGTCGTCGTACGTCCAGCCCAGCTCTTTTTTCATGGCGCGGAAGCGTTGTTTCCATTCTTCCTCAGCGCGTTCCAGCATCTTTTGGCGGATGAAGGTAAAGGTTTCCGGGGGGTAGGCGTCTTTGAGGTTTAGATCTATATATTTCAACAACAACTCTGCTTCCGTGAGGGCCGGGTTTTCTTTTTTTGCATTGTACTTTACGGTTTCCAGGCCAAACTGAAATAAGTCGCAAAGCATTTTAGCCTTTCGTTCATCAGGAAGTTTTGAATACCACTCAGCATGAGCCAGCTCAGATTCCCTGCTTGCATTAATCGTATCAAAATAATCCATGGCGGTTGATGTGTAGTTTTTGAGTCCAGAACTCCAGATATTGCCTGTCCAGAGTGGTTTCATTAAGTAAAAAAACGATATCTCCTAACTGTTTTTCGCTTTTGGAAAGATCGTACCATTTCAATTTGGAGATGATCAGGTCTTCCGGAGCAGCAACCCAACATTTCACTCCAAGAAAGTCAACCTGCCGCCGTCTTTCAAAAGCCGTCCAATTATAATCAGAATCCTGATAGGCCATAAAATCGTACTTCACTCCCGTTTCAAAATCCATCATGTTGAAGACCCTGCCCTGTGCGGCACTCTCTTTGAAGTTTTCCAGAAAAGGCAGCCAATCAGGAAAGTGCTGTATGATCTTTTCGACGTGAGCAGGATAGATCTGGAGTACCACATCTATATCGACCGTGAGCCGTACTCGGTTGTAAAAGTTAACAGCAAATCCACCGACGATCATGTAATCAATGTCTTCGGCTTCAAGAACAGTGACAATTTTTCGTAGCGCTGTTAGTAGATTATTCACTCCATCAAGTTAACTAATGTTAACTATTTGTGCAACAATTATTCATTTTCTTTTTGCTCAGCAGAGATCTTACATTCAGTTCAGGTTCCGGAGGGACAAGTCAAAACGGCATCCACGCCTGCCCGCCTGGGCCGTTTTTCTTCGGCAGAATGCCGAAGGGACGTTAGCGCAGCCGCAGTGCCGCCATCACCGCCTCCCGCCGCCGCCGCGCCAGGGGCACCTGCGAGTCGTCTTCCAGCAGCAGGAAGCTGCCGTCCTGAAAGAGGAGTTTTTTCACGTAGCGCAGGTTGACGATGTGCGACTGGTGCACCTTGATGAACTGATCGGCGGGCAGCAGTTCTTCGTAGGTTTTCAGGTTTTTGGAAGCGATGGCCTGCTCGCCGTTCTTCAGGTAGAAGGTAGAGTAGTTGCCCTCACCCGCAACGCGTATGATATGGCCGGTCTCGATGAAGTGAAAGCCATCGGCGGAGGAAAGGGTGAGCTTTTCCAGTTGTTTGCTGCTGAGCGACTGGATGAGGTTCTGCAGCTGCCGCTTGTCGAGCTGAGGTTTGCCTTTGGCAGCGGCCTTTTCCACGGCTTCCTTCAGCAGGGCCGGCTCGATGGGTTTGAGCAGGTAATCGAGGGCATTGTAACAGTACTCCGAGCCACTGCTGAGAAACAAAGCCCATGCACTCGAACGCCGGCTGGGCGGGTATCAACTGGAATATCGTGGTTTTTCGCTGGAGGATATGTAGAATGCCATCAGTTCGGGATACGCCCTATTGAAGATCAATAAGCTGCGGTTTTCGGGAGCTGTTGGCTGTTCGCTTTTCGCTATTCGCGCGGCACGGCCAGGCCATTCATCAGCAGC
>CAYVVK010000018.1:2479-22512 GCA_964454855.1 uncultured Phaeodactylibacter sp.
ATGCTCCTCCAGTTCCTCCGCCCCGATCTTTTTACCCGGCTGAAACCAGTCGTACAGCCAGCGCACGGAAGAGAAGATGGTGTGCAGGGCGATGGTCGGCTCGATGGCGCGGAACTCGCCGCTGCGGATGCCGGCTTCCAGCAGAGCGCGGAAGCGCCCTTCATAATCTTTACGCAGGGACCGGAACTCGCTGAGAAAAGGCTCATTGAGGTGGCGCCACTCATCGTTGAAGGCAGTGACGGAGGTGGCGTCTTCGGTGGCGACGTGGATGTGCAGCTTGATCAGTACCTGCACTTTCTGAGTAGCACTGCCGTTCATAGCCTCCACTTCCTTCATGCCCGCCAGGAAGCGGTAGGCGTTCTGAAAACAAATATCTCTCAGGATCTCCTCCTTGGAGCTGATGTGGTTGTAGAGGCTCGAGGCTTTGAGGTTGACGGCCTCGGCCAGGTCGCGCATGGAGGTGGCGGAATAGCCCTTGTCGCGGAAGAGCCGGGCGGCGGCTTCCTGGATGACTTGCTTCTTGGGCTTTTTCTTTTGTTGGGTGGACATGAGGGATGGTATTTCGGTATGATGGTTTTACGGTATTGCGGTGGTGCGGTGGTGCGGTGTTGAGGCATTTCGGTGTAATGGTGTTGCGGTTTTGCGGTGTTTAGGCCACTGAGGGATAGTTCAACTTTCTGTGTCTTTTCAAAAAACATTCCTTGATTTTCAGCGATTTGCGAATAGCGAACACTCCCCACTGAACCGGATCACCCCTAAAAGGCCGTAAAACCGATACACCGATACACCATTATACCTGGCTTTTAGCTATCAAAATCAACCACCACCTTATCCGTCTGCGGGTGGGCCTGGCAGGTCAGGATGTAGCCGGCTTCCAGCTCGTCGGGTTCCAGGGCGTAGTTGACGTCCATATCTACGGTGCCTTCGACCAGCTTCGCGCGGCAGGTGGCGCAAACGCCGCCTTTGCAGGCAAAGGGCAGGTCGGCGCCGGCTTTTTGGGCGGCATCGAGGATACTGTCACCAGAGGATAAAGGAAACTCCAGGGTGCTGCCATCCAGGGTGATCTCTACCCTGGCGTCTACATCGGCTGTGGGTTTGCGTTGCTCTTCCCGGGCTACCTTCTTGGCCTTGCCGTTCAGGCCGGCCGTAAACAGCTCGAAATGAATCTTCCTGCGGCTGACGCCCATATCCATGAGGGTATCGCGGATGGCATGGATCATCGATTCCGGGCCGCAGAGGAAAAACTCATCCACCGCTTCCGGGCCGATCAGGTGGCGGCAGAAGGCCCGGCATTTCTCTTCGTCGATGCGGCCGGTAAAAAGCTCGCTGCCCGTTTGTTCGCGGCTAAGGATATGGTGTACGCTGAGCCGGTCCATGTACTCATTCTTAAGCCCTTCGATCTGCTCCCGGAAAATGATGCTGTCTACTTCGCGGTTGCCGTAGAAGAGGGTGAATTCGCTCTTCGGCTCCCGCTGCAGTACCGCCCGCATGATCGACATGATGGGGGTGATGCCGCTGCCGGCGGCGAAGGCTACGTAGTTCTTTTCATTCTCCGGATCGAGCTCGGTATAGAAGCGGCCCATGGGGGCCATTACTTCCAGGGCGTCTCCCACTTTCAGCTCTTCATTGGCGAAGGTGGAAAAGCGCCCCTCGGGAATGCGCTTGACCGCAATGCGCAACTCCTGGTCGAAGGGGCTGGCGCAGATGGAATAAGAACGGCGCAGCTCCTCCCCTTCGATCTCCTTTTTGAGCGTCAGGTGCTGCCCCTGCGTAAAGCGGTATTCCGGCTGCAGTTCTTCCGGCAGCTCGAAAGCGATGGACACGCAGTCCTCGGTCTCTTTCCGCACTTCCTTTATTTTCAGCTTATTGAACTTTGGCATAATTCCTTTTTCTTACCACAAGTAATCTACCTGCCTGCTTAGGGCCTTCGCGTAAAGCCTGGGAAAGTACTATTTTCAGCCAGGCCCCGAGTATCCGGGAGGTTTGGCGGATAACGAACACGAATGAACGTTCGTTTGCAAATATACGAAAAGCAGGACAGGAAAGTTTAAAGTAAAGCGGGAAAAAGGGGCCCAATACAAAAAGTGTATCCCCCCGGTACGGAGAAATACACTTTTCGATGCGGTGTGTGAAACCCCGGTTTAGAGGCTGTTCACGTGGCGCATCAGCTTGCTCTTGAGGTTGGAAGCTTTATTCTGGTGCCAGATATTACGCTTAGCCAGTTTGTCCACCATGCTAATCACTTTAGGCAGGAACTTCTCCGCTTCCGGTTTCTCTTCTATTTCCCGCAGTTTCTTAATGGAAGTGCGGGTCGTCTTCCTGTAGTAGCGGTTATGGATGCGGCGCTTAGCTTCCTGGCGCGCCCGTTTTTTTGCTGACGGATGGTTTGCCATTTATGTAAATCTTTACTTTTTTACTTGATTTTCCAAACGAGGTGCAAATTTACGGAATCTTTTCCTAAAAGAAAAGAAGGGTTCCTAATTTGTTTTGGAGGAAATAGGACACGAATGGAACGGATTACACGGACGGTCACGGATTTACGATCGGGGCCAGGTGCTCCGGATCGACAAATTGCGGATACAGCAGGAAAAGATTATTATCGAAAACACAATTGCTGATGTTCATGCGATTATCCTCTTGGAAGTGGATAGCTGCTCCCCGCCGGCTTTTATTACCTTGGCCTAAATCACTGATTATCAATTTTGTCTCTCTACCCGAATATAGCTTTACCTTTTTCCGGGCCTGTCGGCAGTTTTTACAAACCCGAAGCCCTGTCAGCCTGTTTAATACAAAATGGACCGGCCAAGGCCTTTTATTACCCGTTTTGCTTGCATATCTATCGCAGCCCTCTTTAATTGCAGCTAATTTGCTATCGCAGCAACTTTTTTGAGCACAAGAATAATTGGCAAAGCTTGTAACTGTCTGTATTTTTGCTACGTAAATAACCATACACAAAGCCAAGAATAGAAATGAGCGACTTTTCTTTCATAGCGAATGCACATCCCTCTTACATCGATTCGATGTACGAAAAATACCTGCAGGACCCGGCACAGGTGGAGGAAAGCTGGCGTGCCTTTTTCCGGGGCTTTGATTACGCCAGCGGTAATGGCCACAGCGAGAATGGCGCCGCTACTGCTGCCGCGCCGGCAGTGTTGGATAAGGAATTCAAGGTGCTGGCCCTCATCAAGGCCTTCCGAAACCGCGGCCACCTGCTGTCTACCACCAACCCCATCCGCGAGCGCCGCGACCGCCACCCCAACCTCAAGCTGGAAGATTTCGGGCTATCGGAAGACGATATGGACAAGGCCTTCCAGGCCGGCGAGGAGGTAGGCCTGAAAAACGCCACCCTCAAGGAGATCATCGCCAAGATGCGCAAGATCTACTGCGGCAACATCGGCTTTGAATACCACCACATTCAGGACCGCGAGAAGCGCCGCTGGATACGCAGCAAGATCGAAAATGCCGACCCGGAGACCGGCTACGGCCTGAACTCCGACAAGAAGCGCCGCATCCTCGAAAAGCTCAACGGGGCCGTGGTTTTCGAAAAGTTCCTGCACACCAAGTACATCGGGCAGAAACGCTTCTCCATCGAAGGTGGGGAAACCGCTATTGTCGCGCTGGACGGCATCATCAACAGCGGCGCCGAAGACAAGGTGGAGGAAGTCATCATCGGCATGGCCCACCGCGGGCGCCTCAACGTGCTGGCCAACATCATGGGAAAAACCTACGGCCAGATCTTCAACGAGTTTGAGGGGACCGCCGTGCCCGACCTGAGCTTCGGAGACGGTGACGTGAAATACCACCTGGGCTTCTCTTCTCAGGTTGAGACGCCCTCCGGAAAGACCGTCCACCTCAAGCTGGTGCCCAACCCTTCCCACCTCGAATCGGTCAATCCCGTAGTGGAGGGCTTTGCCCGCGCCAAAGCAGATATCCTCTACGAAAGTGATTACGACCGCATACTGCCCATCCTCATCCACGGCGATGCGGCCCTGGCCGGCCAGGGCATTGCCTACGAGACCGTGCAGATGAGCCAGCTGGAAGGCTACTATACCGGCGGCACCATCCACTTCGTGATCAATAACCAGATCGGCTTTACCACCGATTTTGACGACGCCCGTTCCTCCACCTACAGCACCGGCGTGGCCAATGTGGTGCAGGCTCCGGTCTTCCACATTAATGGCGACGACCCGGAAGCGGTATTGTTCGCCGCCGAATTCGCCGTGGAATACCGCCAGAAGTTCAACAACGACGTGTTCATTGATATGGTGTGCTACCGCCGCCACGGGCATAACGAAGGGGATGACCCGCAGTTCACTCAGCCTGAGATGTACAAGACCATCAAGAACCACCCCAACCCCCGGGAGATCTACAGCAAAAAACTGATCGAGCGCGGAGAGGTGGACAAGGAACTGGCCGAAGAGATGGAGGACGCTTTCTGGAGCCACCTGCAGGAACGCCTCGACGATGTGCGCGAACACCCCCTGCCCTATGAGTATCAGGAGCCGGAACAGGCCTGGCGCGCCCTGAAAAAAACGACAAGCCCCGAAGATTTCCAGGAATCGCCCCCCACGGGTATAGCGCGCAAGCGCGTCGATATGCTCATCGAGCACCTCATGTCCATGCCCGAAGGCTTCAAGCCCCTTGGCAAGATCAACCGCCTGCTGAAAGGCAAGGAAAAGCTGCTTAAGGATAATAAACTGGACTGGGCCATGGGCGAACTGCTTGCTTACGGCAGTATACTCTCCGACTTCCGGGATGTGCGCATGAGCGGCCAGGACGTCAAGCGGGGAACCTTCTCCCACCGCCATGCCGTATTGCGCGACGCCAAGACCTACGAGGCCTACAACCGCCTCAACCACATACAGGAACATCAGGGCAAGTTCCGCATCTACAACTCCCTGCTCTCTGAGTTCGGCGTGCTGGGCTTCGAGTACGGCTATTCCCTGGCCTCTCCGGATTCACTGGTGGTCTGGGAAGCGCAGTTTGGCGACTTCTATAACGGTGCTCAGACGATCGTAGACCAGTACATCACCGCTGCCGAGAGCAAATGGCAACGCATGAGCGGCCTGGTCATGCTGCTGCCCCACGGCTACGAAGGGCAGGGCCCCGAACACTCCAGCGCCCGCCTGGAACGCTTCCTGCAGGCCTGCGCAGAATTCAATATGACTGTGGCCAACATCACCACGCCGGCCAACTTCTTCCACCTGCTGCGCCGGCAGCTGGAACGCCCCTTCCGCAAGCCACTGATAGTAATGTCTCCCAAATCGCTACTACGCCACCCGGAATGCGTATCCGACATTTCGGAATTCGCCGAAGCTACCCGCTTCCAGGAAGTGTACGATGACCCCGAAGTAGGAAAAAAAGGTGGGAAGAAGGTCAAACGCCTGCTGCTCTGCACGGGCAAGATCTATTATGACCTGCTGGAGAAAAAGCGCAATGAGGAACGCGATGACGTGGCCATCGTCCGCGTCGAGCAGCTCTACCCGCTGCCGGTCAAGCAACTGCAGGCGGTCTTCGAACACTATCCGGATGCTCAACCCATCTGGGTACAGGAGGAACCTTCCAATATGGGGGCCTGGCAGTTCATGCACTCCATTTTCATCAACAAGGAAATAGACCTGGACGTAGAGCTAAAGCACGTGGCCCGCAAATCCAGCGCTTCTCCGGCTACCGGTTTCAAAAAAGTACATGAACAGCAGCAGGAGCGCATCATCAATGAGGCTTTTGGGGAGAAGGAATGATTTGAAACCGGAAGCGGCCGAAGGAAGCCTCGCTTCTGCGGGCAGTAGCCGCTACGGCAGGCGGACGCGAACGAAGCAGCTGGCCGAAGTAATACGGATAAAAATATATTATCGCATTGGTATAGTAAAAAGGGGAACCTCCGGCGCACAGCAAGCGCAGCGGAGGTTCCCCTTTTTACCTTTTACCTTTTACCTTTTACCTTTTACCTTTCCTAGTGCTGGTGCCCACCCTCCCCATGCACATGGCCGTGCTCGAGTTCTGATTCGGTAGCATCGCGCACATCTTCTATGGTGCCGGTAAAGTAGAGGTCCACGCCGGCCATGGGGTGGTTGAAATCCAGGAGGACATTATCTTCGCGTACCTCCTTGACGGTTCCCAGCAGTTGGTTGCCGTTCTGGTCGCGCATTGGAATGACCTTTCCTACCTGCAGCAGTTCGGTGGCCAGATTGCCATCGATAACGAAACTCTCCTTGGGAACGGGAGCGATGGCCTCCGGGTCGTATTCACCGTAAGCATCCTGGCTTTTAATGCCGAAAGCGAATTCTTCGCCTTCCTCTTTTCCTTCCAGTTGGGCTTCAAATTCAGGGATCATCTGGCCTACACCATATAGAAATACGAGGGGGTCTTTTCCTTTGGTTTCCTCAATAAGGTCGCCCTCCGCGCTATCCTGCTGGAGCTTGTAGTGAAGGGTTACGACTTTATTTTTGTCAATAGTCATACTCTTTCTCTTTTTTTGAAAAAAACAATGTAGGGAATTTAAGCGGAGCTGAAAAATTTGTAGCTCTTTTATCTGTTAATTCCCTGTACTATAACGTCATATATAGCGCATAAGGTTGGATAGTGATCAAAAACAATCAATGATGGGCGGGCAGGAAGAATTACAGCGGGCCGATACACTTATTGAGCAGGCAGAGGCACAAGCCTCCAATGCGGGGCTCCGCGGGAAGCCATTGCGGCCTTCCGGGAGGCCATCGCCATTTATCGACAACAGGGGCCGGAACAAGGGGCCAAAACGGCACAGCTGTGGAACCGCCTTGCTCTTTTCCGCAAGCGCCCATCTACCCATCGGCTTGAGCATGCCCGGGCCCTTCATAGCCTTGGCCTGCTGTGGCAGGAAGAAGGGGAAGGAATAGGGCCCTCCTCAAGCTAATGACGGAATGCACCATTGCGGCCCACCCTACCTCCTAACCACTGTAAACCTTTCCACTATCTGTTCCTGGCCCAGGCGCACCTTCAGTATGTAGGCGCCTCCCGGCAGGCTCGACACATCGAGGCTTTCACTGCTGGTGCCGGGCAGCACGGCCATTCCCTGCTCCAACACCAGTTGTCCGGTGAGGGAAAGGGCCTGGACGTATGCCTGCCCGGCCTGGGGGGTATGCAGTTCTAGGT
The DNA here is from genome assembly GCA_964454855.1 of uncultured Phaeodactylibacter sp. Lineage (GTDB taxonomy): Bacteria > Bacteroidota > Bacteroidia > Chitinophagales > Saprospiraceae > CAYVVK01. The sequence continues at coordinate 9,611 of CAYVVK010000018.1, forward strand.
TCAGCCAATCACCAGCGGGATTGGGAAAAATACTCAAGCCGGTAGTAGGTGTTTTTGCGTTTTCTTCCATCAGGGCAAGCGCGCCGGCCGGGGGAAGGGCCAGCCCTTCACAGCCGTTGCCCTCATAGATGCGGACATTGCGGAAATAACTGTTGCCATTACGGGGGTTGCGGTCGTGGTCGGCTACGAAGAACAGGTAGTTGAACCGCCCCTGATAAAATTGCCCTACGGGAATGATATAATGCTTCCAGCTGGCATTGCCCGGATAATTGGCAAAGGAGCCCAGGCCCCAGTTCTGGCTGCCGAAGAGCCGGAAGGTGCGGTTGGCGGAAATACTATTGTTGTCATCAAAGCCAATGCCGTGTATCTCGCCTCGTATGGTCGACCCAAAGTCGAATTCGATGACCGTCTTTGCGGTAACCTCATAGGGCAGCTCGATGGCCTTCCAGGCATTATTGCCGATCTTCAGGACCTGCCCGTTTTCCATCAATTCCATATAGCCACCATCCTGCGGGCCACCGAAAGAAGCCGGCGGAAGCTCATTGAAGTCGATATCCATACAATCACTTCCTCCTTCATCCCCTACGAAGGGCAGGCAAAAATCAACAAAATCCTGCGAGCCAAAGGCGCCGCCGGTGGCCAGAATAGCGCCGCTGGTGTCCCGCAACTCGTAGGAGCCATTGCCATAACCGCAGCAGATCCCGTCGCCGAAGCTATCGTAGATCTCAAAAACATAACAACCCTCTTCCAGGCAGAGGCTTTCCTCTATTACTGTCCCGGAAGAAGCGTTCTGATATGGCCCTCCGGAGAACAAAACCTCGCCTCCGCCTTTGCGCAGGCGCCAGGTGGTTTCCGCACCGTAGAGGTCAAGAACGGCCTTCAGGCTTACCTCCTGCCCAACGCATTCGTCATTGGTGGGCGGGTCGTCATCGCCATTTCCGCTACCGTCGTCGCCACAGGGCTGCAGGCAGCTGGCATTTGCCACGGCATTGCGGATGAGATTGCCGGGCTGGCTGCCAAAGCCCTTGGTGAAATTGATGCCTACGGCCGAGAGGTGGCAGTAAGACATAATGGTTCCCCCACCGGCGGGAGTGGGAGGAGAGGCGCAGTTCCCTTCCGTATAACCGGCGCAGGCATCGATGGCGGTTCCGTTCCCATTCCAGGCACAGGCATGGGTGTGGCGCGAGCCAAAAAGGTGGCCCAGTTCATGCGCGACCACCATTACCGAAAAGGAGTAGGCAGGCACCTCCGCGTAGCTGGTGTTGATGCTGGAGAAACTGTGCTTGGGAGAATAGGGGTTACACAGGCCCGACAAATAGGCAATACCGCCGCTGGCCTTATAGGAAAGCAGCTGGCCCAGGTCGCCGTTGAAATTGGGGCGGCGGTTGACAAACTGCGTCAGCAGGTCGTAACTGCTCGTTCCGTAGTAAGCGCTCCCGGTGTCCCAGAGGAAAATTTCAGAAATATTGATGCTGACGTTCTCATTGGCGTAAAGCGTGGCAGCCTGATTGAACAGGCCGGTAATGTAGTTGGTAGCGCCTGTCAGGCCACCCTTATTCTGGTAGATATCGTAATCTACCTCCAGATAAATGCCGACACAATCATTGAGCGCGCGCGTTTCCGCAGGCATTTCAAGCTGGCTGGGCTTATAGGCGGGCCCTTCATCGGGAGTAGCGCACTCAAACTCCTGCTCGCGGAGCAGTTGGTGGTCGTTGTACAGGATGTAGTCCCCTTTTTCCATTCGGCCGAGCACCAGATTGCCGAGATGCGAAGAACTGAACAGGCCCATGGCCTCATTCTCAAAGAAACTGACGGCCACTACCGACTCCTCATCGCCTTTTATCAGGCCGCGGTAATGGAGGGCGGGCTTTACCGCGGCAGCCTCTCCTTTTGAAGCCAGCACCACATCTGCTCCCGGGGCCATCACTTCTACCCGGACGAGCTCCACTTCCAAATCCTGAATGCGCCCCGAAGAAGGCAGCCTGAAAGATAGCTGGCCGGGAGCTTCGTGCAACAATTGCGCCAGTTCCTCTTCATCCAGCTCCAGGGTGTTGTGGGTTTCCACCTGCCGGAAGTTGACGTAATCATCCTGTTGAGCAGGGTGGAACAACAGTTTTTCCTGAAAAGAAAGGTTTTGAGATTTTGCAGATCTTATTAGTTGGGCGGGCTGCAGCTGGGCCTGGGCAAAAGCCAGCGAAAATGCCAGAACACCAAGGATGGTGAGCACTACTCTCATGATTTTAAACGGTTTTTGGTTAACAATTCTTTGTAAATAGTTGCTTATACGTCTTAGCCGGCAAGGCATGTAAGTGGCTTTGCAAGAAGGGGCACTTGCCCTTTCTTCCATGCCGGCAGTTTATTGCTTATTGAGTCATGCAGTTTACCAGTGAGTACTATAAACGGCTGCCCACTTCGCATCGTAGATCTGCGGAGTTTACAGGCAGGCCCTGCTCACGGGCACAGCCTTCGGCTTTGTCGTGGCCGGATGGCACAGCATAGCCGATATGGAAGGTCGTCTTCTTTTTTGAGAGATATAAACAGGGGTTTAAGCTATTCCTCTGAGCAGACGCTCACAGCACATTTGATCCTTGAGGAAAATGAGATCGGTTTTCTCTAGCTTGTTTGGTAGGTGGGAAACGAGTCCCCTTATTTGTTCAAGATACCGCAAAGGTAGGGCGTTTTGAACAGATTAGCAAAGTATTAAACTGATAAAATACGCATATGAAAAAATTCATAATGAAGGGCAATTTCCGAAAGCCGCCCGGCGTTTTGATAGGCTTCACTTTTGTTATCCGAACCAGCTGTATACATCCTTCAATTCCAGCCCTTCCTTGACGTTTTTCCCCAGGTCACGTGCAACCTGGCCACGATCCATCTGGATGAGGCGGTTCCCGTAGCGCAGGCTCTCCTGCAGATTGTGGGTGATGAGCACAGTGGTCAATTGATGGGTTTGGATGATGCGCTCCGCCGTTTGCATGACCACAGCCGCCGAGCGGGGGTCGAGTGCTGCGGTGGGTTCGTCGAGCAGCAACACATCGGTATGGTCCATTACGCTCATCAGCAGAGTCAGGGCCTGGCGCTGGCCTCCGGACAGGGTGCCCATGGGCTGCGCGAGCTTGTCTTCCAGCCCTAGTTCCAGGACGGCAATCTTTTCGCGGGCCTCAGCCCTGAACTTTTCATCGATGCCAATGCGGAGTTTCTTGCGGCGGGTGCGCAGGGCGGCCAGCCGAAAGTTATCGAGTATGCTCAATTCCGGGGCCGTTCCGCCAAGAGGGTCCTGGAAAACACGCGCTACCCAGCGGCTGCGCTTGTATTCCGGTAAAGCCGTGACATCCTTCCCGTGCAGGCGGACCTGCCCTTCGCTGGGTAGTACCGCCCCGGAAATGACATTCAGCAAAGTCGTTTTCCCCGACCCGTTGGCCCCGACCAGCACGACGAATTCGCCAGCCCCGATGTGGAGGTTGACATCCTGCAGCGCCATGGCCTCATTGGCCTGGCCCCGGTTAAACACCTTGGTGATGTGGTTCAGTTCGATCATAATTTATCGGTTCGGGCCAGGCGTGGTATGCCCACGATGGCCAGTACGAAGACAGCCGTTATCCCTTTGAGCAGATTGGGGTTCACCCCCAATGACAATGCTACGGCCAATACCAGTTGAAAGAGGATACAGCCCGCCATTACGGCCGCCAGTTTCAGCCAGATATGGCGAATGCCCAGCCAATTGATCAGCGCATCGCCGATGAGCACGGAGCCCAGCCCGACGAGCACGATGCCAATGCCCATATTGATATCGGCGAAGTTTTGATACTGGGCCACCAGAAACCCGCTCAGAGCTGTCAGGGCGTTCGCCATGGCCAAGCCGATGATCTTCATGCGGCTGTTATTGATGCCAAGAGCCCGGGTCATGGATTCACTGTTGCCGGTAGCCCGCATGGCGATGCCGAAATCCGTACGCAGCACATAGGCCAGCAACCCGCTGAGCACGGCCAGGAACAACAGCCCCACCCAAAGCTCATTGTAAATGGCCTGTTCAAAAACAGAAAGGGCCGTAAAAATGGTTTCCGTATCGAGCAGGGGGATGTTCGACCTACCCAGGATGGTGAGGTTCACCGAATAGAGGCCGGTCATCACCAGAATACCCGCCAAAAGGGCGTCGATCTTGAATCGGGTATGCACCAGGCCGGTCATCACTCCCGCCAGGGCGCCGGCAATGACGGTAATTCCTAAGATGACAGGCAGAGGCCATCCCTGGCTTAGCATCACAGCTGTCACTGCCGCACCGAGCGTATAACTTCCATCCGTAGTAATATCCGGAATACGGAATATCTTCATGGTAACATAAATGCCCAGGCCCATGGCCGACAGGCAGAGCCCCAGCAGGAATGCAGTGAGATAAAAAACCATTATTGTACGGGCTCGTAATTTTCGGGAATTGTGATGCCGAAACGCTCCGCCGCCGCGGGATTGTAAACCCGCCGGCGCGCTTTCACCATCTCCCAGTCCAGGCCTTCCAGGGAATTGGTTTGCAGGAAACGGGCAGCTTGCTGGCCCGCCTGATGGCCCCAGAGGTAAATATCGGCGCCATAAGCGGCTACAGCCCCCCGCGCCACCAGCCCGGCCTCGCTGGTGAATATGGGCACGCCCGCTTCATTGCAGGCTTTCAATATGGTCTCAAAGGCGCCGAACACCGTGTTGTCGGGATTGGCAAAGAAGGCGTCGATATCCTCATTGAGCAGAGCGCCGGCCACCAGCTGCACATCGGCGGTGGTATTTACCGGGCGGGCTATCAATTCTACCTCCAGCTCCCGGGCGAGGGCCTGCAGGCGCTCGAAAGCGTCTACCGACTGTGGTTCCGACTGGTTGTACAGCAGGCCAACCTTTACGCGCTCCCCTGCCGCCTGCACCAGGCGGGGGACAAGGGAAAAAGAGGTGTCAATATAATCCAGGTTTTCGGCCACGCCGTATAGGTTTTCCGGGGCATTGCCTTCGGCACCCTCCACATTCATCAGCTCCGGACTGGGCGATACCATCATAAAAATGGGAATGCCGCTGGTATTCTGCAGGGCAGCAATAGTAGACAGCGAGGGGCAGGAGGCAATTAGGGCAACCTCCTGCGTGCCAAAGTACCGGACGATCTGGGTAAGGGTGGGAATATCTCCCTGGGCATTGCGGTAGAGCAATTCCATGGTTCCTCTCTCTTCAGAAAAGCCGCCTTCCTCCAGGGCAGCCAGGAAACCTGACCGGGCCTGTTCGAGCGTATTGTCTTCAAAAGCATCTACAAAACCTATGGTGGGAATGTTCTTCTGATTATCGTTACAGGCGGCAAAAGCCAGCATGAGCGGGAGGCCGGCCCAAAAGATTATTCCTCTTCGGTTTCTCATTGTTCTCGGTATGTGGGTAAAAATTAAAGGTAATATTTCTACCCATTAACGCAAAAAGGGCCGCCGCGGCTGAGAAAGAAGTGAAGAAATTTTGACATTACAAAATGGAAAGCCCCGGGCGGCACGGATGCCGTGGCCCGGGGCTTCTTTCACTACTGTCGAATTATCCTGGCGCCCCAGAGGCTTTCCTTGGCCTGGCCGCGCAGGAAGTATAAGCCGGGAGGCAAGTCCCCGAGGCTGGCCGGCTGTACCTGCTGTTCGGGCTTGATCCGGCGCAGCGGCTGTCCCTGTGCATCATACAGCATCAACTCACGCAGCCCCGCCGGTATCTCTACCCATAATTTACCGGTAGTAGGGTTAGGAAACACCTTCAGCCGCTGCATGCCTGCCGCCCTGCTCTGCAGGGCGCTGACGTCAACGATATCCAACTCATTGATGATCTCCAGGTCATCTATTTCGTAAAGCCCATCGCCCAATTGGTAACCGGCGGCCAGATCGTGTTCTTCGCCGACGGCCGCGTTCCATATGCGCAGTTGGTAAGCTTCGCCGACGGCCATGCCTTCCTTTTCGGAAGTGGAGGGGTCATCGCCCCAGGCCGTGGCCGCAAAGTTCTCGGCGGTTACAACTACGGCACCACAGAGTGTGCCTTCCTCGTTGAAGATACCGGCCTCATCGCCCGGCGAAGCGATGCCCTGCAATGCCTCCCCCAGGAAGGCCAGCGTGGCGTTGTTGCCGGTATTGAAGTTGCTGTCCAGTACAAAGTGAACCGTTGCCGTGCCGCCTTCGCCGGCAAGAGCACCCAGAGGCTGAGGGCTGTTGCCGGGGTAGAACAAAGTAGTGGCCGAGCTGGCTTTCACCTTATAGCCCTGCGTGGGCTCCATGCTTCCGATATTGTTGATGCCCAGGCTCGGGATATAGGCTCTGCCAGTATTGTCTTTAACGATCTCCAGCTGCCCGGCGATGCTGGCCAGTTGCCCGGTGATGTCTCCGGGCTGGTCGCGCAGGTAGCTGATGATCTGCCAGCCTTCCTCTATGGGGATCGGGCTGATGGCGGGGTCGGCCTGCTGCCCGGTAATGGCCAGCGTGATGCCTGTCTCCATCTTCACCTTGTAACCTTCCGTCAGGTTCCAGTCTCCTATCCCATTGATGTCTAAAGAAGGGATGGTGCTTTGCCCGTCTCCGTTCTTGATCAGGATCACCTCCGCGCCAATATCTGCCAGCACGTCCAGCATGCCGGGTTCCGTTGGGGCGACGTAGCTGGAGATCATATTCCAACCCGCATCGAGCGATATCTCCAGGGTAGTAGTGGCAGGAGCCTCCACCACATTGGTGATCATACTGATGCCATCTTTGGCGTAAAAGCCGGTATGGGTGGCCAGCCCTGCGGTTCCCACCGGTGCAAACTGCGCGTTAAGATCCACCTCTTCCTCCGAAGCCATAAGATAGGCTTTGACGTGGAAGGCCTCTCCGGTTACAAAACCGTTTTTGGCCGGCGAGTCCGGGTCATTGCCGAATACGGCAAAGGAAGTGCCCTGTCCCTGCCACTGTACGAAATTGCTGCAATGCAGCGTGCCTCCGTCTTCGTAGAAGAAGCCGATCAGGTCGCCGTTCTGCAGCGGCAGGCCGTTGATCGATGAGGTGAAATCGGCGGGGACGATGATGGTGTGGTTATCACCCGTTTCGGAAGCCTGCCAGGGAAAGTCGACGGCCTGCCCTTCCTGGGTGACGGATACGGACACAGACTGGCCGCCGCCGCTCACCAATACCTGCGCCGTGCGGGAAGTAGTTTGGATATTTTCTGTACAACTGAGGGTGAAACTGCCGTGGCCGCTGCCGCTGCTGCTGCTTAGGCTCAGCCAGCCGGCCGACTCGGCAGCCGTCCAGTTGACGTTGCTGTTCACCGTGATGGGCCTTGAATCCGCAGCGGAGCCGAAGCTCACCGAGGCCGGGCTCACAGCCAGGCTGGCACTGAGCCCTTGCTGGGCCACGCTGACTGTGCGGCTCAGGCCGCCACCGCTCACGGTAACCAACGCATTCCTTGAGTTCGTGCCCGTATTGGCCGTACAACTGAGGGTGAAGGTGCCGCCATTGCTGCCGCTACCGCCGTTCAGGCTCAGCCAGCTTACCGATTCGGAGGCCGTCCAGCTGACGTTGCCGTTGACGCTGATGGTTCTCGCTTCGGCGCCGGAGCCGAAGCTCACTGAGGCAGGGCTTACCGACAGGCTGCTGCTGGCGCCCTGCTGGGCCACGCTGATCGTTTGGCTAAGGGTGCCATCGTTTACGGCAACGGTAGCAGTTCGCGGGCCTGTACCGTTGTTCGCCGAACAGCTGATGGTAAAGGTGCCGTTGCCGGCACCAGTCGTCTGGCTGAAGCTCAGCCAGCCCGCTGAGGAAGTGACCGTCCAGTTGGAGCCGCTGCTCACGCTGATCAACTGCGAATCCGAACCGGGGCCAAAATTCACCGTTTGCGGATTGACACTAAAAGTAGTGCCCCCCTGGCCGACGGTGATGGCCGCGACATCCCAGGCCGAGCTGAAGTTGTTCGCGGTTTCCGCATCATTGACTTGCAACACAACCCCCAGAAAATATTCGCCGGGAGGGATCGAAACAGGAATCACCAGGCCGGAATTAACGCTAAAGAATTCCGAGGCCTTCGGCCCCAGGCTGATGCCGTTGTAGTCAACAGCACCCAGGGAGATATCCTGGCTGTCGGCCTGCCGGTCGGTGGAAAGGAACACCTCTGCCTGGAAGCTGCCGTTAAAGTTTGCTGAAGAGTAGTTGTGCACTAAAAACTGAAAACCCGTCAGCTCGGCGCCCGTCTGTACCACATCGGGGTCGATCAGGGTGTAGAGCGGCACCAGGTCGGGCTGAGCCGGAGTGTTCTGCCCGATCTGGCCGACGATGGCGTTGAACTTGGTTTCATTGAGGCGCACATGGCCGGTGGTGGGTATGGCCGGGTCGCCGTGCGACAGTATCGCGTGCACCTGCCGGTTGCCGTTATCGTTGAAATAGGTATTGCTGCCGCTCTGGCCCTGGTACCCCTGATTGTAGTGGTACAGCACTTCACCCTGCAGGAAATCGTAATTGCCCTGATAGTAATACATGAATTCTCCGTCGAAAGGCGACTGAGCGGGGTAGCTGGAATTGTGGAAAGTGTTGTTGCCGGTGTAAAAAGCATCGTTGTCGTTGTAGGCGAAGCCCAGCCAGCCGGACAGGGTACCCACCGGGCGGTCCAGCAACAGATAGGCCACATCCCAATCGTAGTTCTCATTCTGCGTCCAGTCGGTCCAGGAATAAACATCAATGACCTGGGCGCCGCCTACCGGTGCAAACCCATTCTGATATCCTGGAAAGACGAATACGCTGCTGGCCCAGCCGCCGTGTTCCAGCAGGTGTACACAATGCCCGGCGGTGAGCACGTGACGGCTGTCAATCATGCTCCCCGAACAGACACCCTGGGTGCCGTCAGGAAATTCCATGAACAGCTTGACGGTTCTGATCCAGGGGTCAGCGCCGGTGTTTTGCACCAATTCCAGCTGAGTGAAATCGCGGGTGGGCAGATGAGTATCATCCAATGCTGCCCGGGGAGCAGCCGCCGGCTTGCGCCCTGCTACCTCCTGAAAGGAAGAGGCTGGAATTTCCTCCAGTATGGCCTCTTCCTGCTGTTGCCGTATATTATATTTTACCGGGTGGCTGGGCTTATCGCCAGTCGGCGGGTGATACTCCGGCAGCGGCAGAGGCTGGTAACGGCTCACATCCGGTACCTGTTGAGCCCTGCCGGGCATCAGAACGAAAAAGAAAAGAAGAAAGAACAAAGTGCATTTTCTAAGTGTCATGGCGAATTGAGTTTTTTGATGTGAAAAGCCCTTACAGATTGCCGGTTGGCAGGGTCTTTCTTGTATTGGTGGGGTGGTATGCATGCCGGTACCCATAGGAGGGCAATTTTTTTACAAAAGGAGAAGGGCAACCGAACTATCGGGAATGAACAGGGGCTACCAACAAGGCCTTGTCACTTTAAAATTCAGCCCCGGAGCAGCTTTCCCCGAAACAACCGGCAGATTAGAGGTTAAAGTTTATATTTAAAGTGACGCGAACCCTACCTTTGCTGCATCCCGAGCGATCGGGAGTAGATTGTTTTTCATACCAAATCCAGGCCCATGCCCAAAAAGATATTCCTGCCGTTCCTCCTTATCCTCTCAGCCCTTCTCGCCAATGGGGCCCAGTTGCCGCCCGGCTTCGTTGAAGAGAAAATAGCCGAAGGCCTCGACCCCACCGCCATGGCCATCGCCCCGGACGGAAGGGTTTTCATCGCCGAGAAGAACGGCCGCATCCGTATCGTGGAGGACGGCCAGCTCCTGTCCGGAGCCTTCCTGCAGATCGAAGTGGACAACTACAACGAGCGGGGGCTTAGTGGCATCGTACTGAGCCCGTCCTTCGAGCAGGACCACTTCGTCTACCTCTTTTACACCGTTCCCGGCGATAACTACAACCGCATCAGCCGCTTTACGGCCAATGGCAATGCGGCCCTGCCCGGCAGCGAACAAGTACTCCTGGAACTGGAACCTCTTGCCGGTACCATCCACAACGGCGGCTCCCTGCACTTCGGCCCGGATGGCATGCTCTATGTAACTGTCGGAGACGGGGCCAATGCCGAAAACGGCCAGAACCTCAATACTACCCTGGGCAAGGTGCTCCGCCTGCGGCCCGATGGCAGCATTCCCGAAGACAACCCCTTCTACGGCCAGCTGGCCGGCAACAGGCGCGCCATCTGGGCCTATGGTTTCCGCAATCCTTTTTCTGCCGCCATGCAGCCCGGCACCGGCCGGCTTTTCCTCAACGACGTAGGCAGCTTCCGCTTCGAGGAAGTGAATGAAGTACTGCCCGGCAGGAATTACGGATGGGCCGGCATCGAGGGCCTCATCGGCGAGCAGCCCGCTCCGGATAATTATAAGGACCCGCTCCACGCCTATGATCACGGTGTGGGCTGCTCTGTCATCGGCGCGGCTTTTTACAATCCCGCCAGCCTGCAGTTTCCTCCGCGCTACCACGGCAAGTACTTCTTCGGAGATTACTGCCAGGGGTTCATCAAAGTGCTGGACCCCGAAAGCGGGGAAATACTGGAAACTTTCGCCACCAATATCGGCCGGCCGGTGGCCCTGCACACCGCGCCCGACGGCACGATGTACTACCTGGAGCGCCGCGGCATGGGCGGCGGCTCTGAAACAGACAATACCAGCACTTCCAACGGCGTACTCTGGCGCATCTCCTTTACCGGCAGCGGCGCTCCTTTCATCGCCGAGCAGCCCAACTCCCAGCTGGCGCCCGCCGGAGAAATCGTTTCTTTCCGCGTCCGGGCTTCCGGTGCCCCTGACCTGGCTTACCAGTGGCAGAAGAACGGCACTGGCATTTCCGGAGCGGATGGGCCGGAACTGCTTGTCACGGCACAACTGGCAGACGACGGCAGCCGCTACCGCTGCCGGGTAAGCAATGGCGAAGGGACGGTACTGAGCGAAGAGGCCTTGCTCACAGTGACGGCCAACACCCGCCCTGTAGCCCATATCCTTACCCCATCAAGCGATGACACCTATCGCGCCGGTGACACCCTCTTCTTCAGCGGTACTGCCACCGATGCCGAAGACGGCACCCTCGGCCCGGAAAATATGGTTTGGCGAATCGACTTTCACCACGACGAGCACAGCCACCCTGCTATGGCCCCGACGGCGGGCATCGGTGAAGGCTTTTACCTCATTCCCACCATCGGCGAAACGGATGACAATGTGTGGTACCGGGTGTACCTGACGGCAGAGGATGGCGAAGGGCTGAGCCAGCGTACCTTCCGTGACGTATTTCCAGAGAAAGCTTCAATTACGGTAAATACAGAGCCGCCGGGCCTGCAGATACGCGTCGACGGCCAAACCTTTACGGCCCCTCACACCTTCAACAGCGTGATCGGTATCCTGCGCAGCGTCCGGGCGCCGGCCACCCAGAGCCGGGGCGACACTTTCTATGGATTCCAGCAATGGACAGACGGCCAGGAAAACGGCCTGCGCTCTTTTCTCACTCCGGAAGCGGGGCTTTCTCTCACTGCAGTTTACGAACCCATACCCCGGGGTACCGGCAGTGGCCTTACAGGCGCTTACTACGACGAAGTGGAGCATACTTTCCAGGGCAACCCGGCATTCTGGAGGATAGATACGGTCGTTAACTTCAACTGGGGCGGCGGCTCGGCGGCTCCTATGCTTATCGGAGAGGACTTCTACTCCATTCGCTGGACGGGCAGTGTAGAGGCCCAGTTTAGTGAAATATATACCTTCTATATTATCTCAGACGATGGCGTACGCCTTTGGGTAGATGATGAATTGATCATCGGCCGCTGGGTGCCGCAACCGCCCACGGAAACCCAGGGAAGCATATTTATGGAGGCCGGGAAACGCTATTCTATCCGGCTGGAATACTTCGAGGATGCGGGCGGCGCCGCCTGCCAGTTGTTTTGGAGCAGCCCCGGCACCAACCGGGCAGTCGTGCCCAAACTACAACTCTACCCGGACCTGCCGAGCACGGCAGCGGAGGAAAACGGAAAAGGAACTGCCATCACCCTTTTTCCTCAGCCTGCAACTGAGCAATTGCACATCCTGCTGGATATGCCGGGACCGGCCCTTCTACAGGCCCGCCTCTTCCACATAGATGGGCGGGAAGTATGGCGAGGGCTGCTGCAACACAACACCCCCCTGAGCCGGCATGCCATAACAGTAGAACAGTTAGCGGGAGGCCTGTACGTTTTACAATTGGGAGGGGAAGAGGGAAAAAGGCAGTGGGTGAGGAAAGTGATAATCAGGTAGGGGGTTGTGTAAAAAGGTACCTCCAAGCTTCGTCTTGGAGAATTTGAAATACATTCACCGTTATCAAAGTAACACTTACACAATACTATTTTTATCAATTAACTTGAATTTAGGCTTTTTACACAACCCCCTTTACGGAGCTTATTGCTTCTTCAGCAAGTCTCGTATCTCCGCCAGCAGTTCTTCGGTAGTGGGCCCGGGAGGAGGCGCCGGCTTGGCTTCCTCGACTTTCTCCTTTTTGCGCTCCTGCATTTTATTGTAGTTGCGCACTACCAGGAAGACGATGAAGCCGATGATCAGAAAATCGATCACCTTCTGGATGAAAGCGCCGTAGCGGATCTCTACGGCTTCTTTGATCACTTCCCCGGCATCGTTCATTTCGGCGGCCTGCAGGGTGAGGGCCAGCTCCGTAAAGTCGACGCCACCGAGCGCCAGCCCGATGGGCGGCATGATGACGTCATTGGTGAAGGAGGCGACCACGGCGCCAAAGGCGCTGGCGACTATTACGGCAACGGCCAGTTCCAGCACATTGCCCTTCATGATGAAGGCTTTAAATTCCTGCCACATATACTGTGTATTGTTTGGTTTAACTTTTGTTTGAACAGCAAAATAAATATTTTTTTCACCTTAATACTACTTTGTTACTTTAAAATGAAGCCGCGTAGCGGCGATAGACAATAGC
>CAYVVK010000019.1:0-9041 GCA_964454855.1 uncultured Phaeodactylibacter sp.
ACAAAATAACTTCGTCTACTCTGAGTAACTTATTATCGCGCAATCCCTTAATACGCTTTATTTCAGGCATTCGGGGCAGATTGTCGCACTGCAACATTGTTACATTGTTTTCTGTCCGGGCACTTATTGGCGCCAAAATACTACTATTTTGGGTGGCCGGGAAAAATTTCTCATCCATTTGAATAGAGTGGCGCCCCTTAAACAAAATTACCGGGCAAAGAAGCCCGGCATTGTATACCTTTGCGGGCGTAATAAAACAATTGGCAGTTGTCATTACTGAAAAAATTAGCCGGGGAAACCGCCATATATGGTACGAGCAGCATCCTCAGCCGCCTGCTTCACTATGTCATACTAACTCCGTATTTCACCCGGGTGTTCATGCAGGGGGAATATGGGGTGGTATCCGACATGTATACCTGGGCGGCACTGTTGCTGGTTATATTCACGTACCGGATGGAGACCGCCTTTTTCCGCTTCGGCAGCCGAGATGAGGATATGGAGCGCAGCTTCTCTACAGCCTCCATCTCCCTTCTGGCCTCGACCGTCGTACTGGCCACCATTTTCGTGTCTTCTGCGCAGCCCATCGCAGGATGGTTGAAGTATCCGCAACATCCGGAATACGTCATCTGGTTTGCCTTCATAATTGCCTTCGATGCGCTGGCCGCCATTCCCTTTGCCCGCCTGCGGCTGGAGAACCGGCCGATCCGCTTTGCCATCATCAAGACGCTCAATATCCTCATCAATATCTTTTTTATTTTCCTTTTGCTGGAGGTGTGGCCCTGGCTGATCGATCGGGGATGGGGCGTCATGGAAGGCTACTACCGGCCGGAATGGCGCATCAGCTATGTATTCTTCGCCAATTTGCTGGCCAGCGGTACCGTCCTGCTTTTACTCTCCCCCATGTTTTTCCGCCTGAAATGGCGCTTCGACCGGCAGTTGTGGAACCGTATGCTCATCTACGCCGCTCCGCTGGTCATCGTGGGTATTGCCGGGGTGGTCAACCAGCTTATCGGTATCCCGATGATCAAAGAGCTGGCTTCCAGCGACCTGGAATACAACAAGAGAATGATGGGGGTCTACAGTGCCGCCGCCAAGCTGGCCGTGCTGATGAACCTCTTCACACAGGCGTTCAACTACGCTGCCGAGCCCTTCTTTTTCAAAAATGCGGAGCGCCCCGATAAGGACAAGATCTACGCACAGGTGGGGCAGGCCTTTGCGCTGGTGGGCAGCCTGGCCTTCCTGGGCATCATGCTGTACCTAGACCTCATTCAATTCTTCCTGGGTAAGGATTTTCGCACCGGGCTGGGGGTAGTCCCTCTGCTGCTGCTGGCCTATCTTTTCCTGGGCCTGTACTACAACTTCTCCATCTGGTATAAGCTGGCCGACCGGACCATCATAGGCGGCTATATCGCCACCGCAGGAGCGGCGATAACCATTGGCTTCAACTACTGGCTGATCCCCCAATATGGCTACTACGGCCCGGGCTGGGCCGCCCTGGCCTGCTATGGCTTCATGGCCCTGGCCAGTTACTGGACCGGGCAGCGGGAATACCCCATTCACTATCCCATCGGGCGGATGTCGGTTTACATACTTTCGGCAGTAGGGCTGTACCTGGTTAGTGAGTTGCTGCGAAAGCCGATCAACGGCAACCTCCTGGTGAGCCTGGCCGTAAACACCTGCCTGTTTTTGGCCTACCTCGGCCTTCTTTACCAGCTGGAGAAAAAGCAGATCAACCGGCTGCTCCGGACCTCGGGACGCCGGGACGTCTAGACGTCAGAACGTCAACAGGCCCCTCGACGTCTGAATGTCACTCACTCCTTAGGGCTGCTATGGAACAGCACAATATGCGCCAGCATCATTTTCAGAGGGAAGCTCACGGAAGGATCCAGCTCATCCGCTACGGCCCAGTCGCGGGGATCGCCCTCCCACTGGGTGTACATCTGGAAATGGCCGGCAGCGCTGCTGCGGATGGCCCATTCGTCCCAAACGTTTCCGAAGCGGCAGAAGAGGGTTACGGTATGCTGGCCGTCGGAGACGCGCCATTCCCGGAAGTTGTCGTTCCAGAGGGTGCGGGCGGTGACGATCTGGTTCTCGCCACGCAGTTCCCATTCATTGGGGTTATCGGCCCATTTCAGTTTGATGAGGCCGGTTTGTTCACCCAGGCGGTATTGCCATTCGGACCAGTTGTCCTGCATGGGCCAGCGCAGTTCGAGCGCTCCCTCCTGGCCTTCTTCAGCGGTATAGGCCGCCCACTCGGAGAAGCTATCGCTCCAACGGGTGCCAAAGCCGGTGAGTACCTGAGTGCTTCCTAGGAGGCAAGGAAAAAGCAGGAGGAATGTGAAGTTCCATTTCATATTCCTGTAAATGAGGTAAGGGAGGTACTTATTGCTGCGATAACAAAACTTTAAAACGGCAGGTCGTCATCTGCCTGAGCCGAGGGCTCGTCATCTGCGGCGGGGAAGGAGCTGTCTCCCACACCCATATCGGGAGGAGGAGCAGCTGCTCCGGCAGCTGTACTGGCCTTTTCAATGCGCCAGGCATTGAGGTTGGTGAAATACTTGCCGTTCCACTCTCTGCCACGGAGGTCGAAGTGTACTTTGAGGCTTTCTCCCTCTTCGAAAGGGTCGACGAGCGCGCAGCGGTCTTGCACCAGCTGGAATTTTACCAGCTGGGGGTAATTCCCGTTGTTGACTTCCAGCACGAATTCCCGGGCCTGGAAGGTTTCCGTCTTATTCTCGGTGTCAAACTTCTTATGTAATTTTCCTTCTACTTCGAAAGACATAGGCAAATTTCCGTTAATTTTAATAAAGGCAATCAAAAGTACGAAAAAGGCCAGGGATTTGGAAGTCCCTGAAAACAATTATTCAAGCCTGTACGTAAACTACGTACTTTTCCTGAAAGTACTTTTCTTCAAAAAAATCGGAGAGCGGGTAGTATTCTGTATACGAGCTTTTCGGCAGGGCCTTGATCTCGCTTTCGATGTCCCCTCCCTTGAGGGTGATCAAGCCATTGGGCAGGGCGTGTTGCTGTTTTTTCTTAATGCGGGGAAAGCTCCATTCCACGAGCTTGTCGAGGCTGGCTACGGCGCGGCACACCACGAAGTCGAACTTTTCCTTCATTTCCTCGGCTCTCACCTGGCGGCTCTGGGCGTTCTTCAGGCCTATGGCCTGTATGATCTCATTGGCCACCAAGACTTTTTTCCGCGTCCCGTCCACCAGCGTGAACTGCGTCTCTGGAAATAGAATGGCCAGGGGAATACCCGGCAGGCCGCCGCCGGTGCCCAGGTCGAGGATCTCGGCGCCGGGAGCAAAGAAGGCCAGGCGGGCGATGGCCAGGGAGTGGAGGATGTGGTGGGGATAGAGGTTGTCGATGTCCTTGCGGGAGATCACATTGATCTTCTGGTTCCATTCCTTGTAAAGCGGTTCGAGTTGGGCGAACTGCTCCTTTTGCTTTTCGCTGAGTTTGGGAAAGTATTTCAGTATGATGTCCATAAAGGCTAATGAATTTTGAAGGCCTGCCAGACGGGGTCATCTTCGGGCAGGGGGGCTATGACTTCCTCCCGTTCTCCTGAAATGGGGTGGGTAAAACGCAGTTTCCAGGCATGCAGGTGGATGGATCGATCGCGGTTGCCCCGTCGGAAGCCGTATTTGACGTCTCCCTTGATCGGGCAGCCAATGGCGGCCAGTTGTGCGCGGATCTGATGGTGGCGCCCGGAGAACAGCTCGACCTCCAGCAGGTAATAATTATCGGAACGGCTGATCAGGCGATACTTCAGCTCGGAGCGCTTGGCGCCCGGCTTTTTATCCTTATGCGCTATTGTTCGGTTGGCGTGCGGCTTTTTCTCCAGGTAATGAACGAGCGTGCCTTCCTCCTCCGGCGGTTTTTCGCCCACGGCGGCGAGGTAGATCTTGCTGACTTTCCGCTCTCTGAACTGTTCGTTGAGGTGGGCCAGGGCCGTGGGCGTTTTGGCGAAGAGCGCCACACCGCTGGCAGGCCGGTCGAGGCGGTGGATGAGGTGTAATTTGGATTTGCTGTAGATCTCCGCCAGGTTGATCAGGGCTTTATCTCCGGTCTTATCCTCCTGTACGGGCAGGCCGGCGGGTTTGTTCAGGGCGATGAGCTGGTTGTTCTTGTAGAGCACGAGGGCTCCGATCGCTTCTTCCTTCGGCATGGTTTAGTCTACTTCTTCGTAATCGATGTATTCTTCGTCGTCATCTTCTTCCCGGCCTCTCGCCTGGCTGGGCTCCTTCCGCCGGATAAACTTCCAGCGGTTCTCTTTTTCTCCGCTGCCCAGCGCATTGGCGCCGAAGAAATAACGATAGAGCAAATATATCATCAGGCCGGTAAACAGCAGTTTTAACATAATCTGGATTTTTGACTAATTACACATTTTTCCGCAAGCAGGCAACAGAAACCAACCCAGCATGTGGGCTGTAGCAATATTTTTTTACTTTTGCAGTTCATATTTGAAAACCACTCTGAAGTTGATATACAGCGCCTTAAGCCGTGCTGTAAGCATCTTAATAAACAATTGAAATACTCAATGGGATCAACAAAACGCATACATACGGCCGCCGGTTGGCTGGTTTTCGCCATTGCCATGACGGTTTTTTTCTTTTCTGCGGAGCGAACAGGCAGCCTCTGGGATTGCGGGGAGTTTATCCTCGGAGCCTTTAAGCTGCAGGTGGTTCACCCGCCGGGAGCGCCCTTTTTCGTGCTCGTCGGCCGCATCTTCACCTGGTTTGCCGAAATACTGTCTGACAACCCGGCGGACATCGCTTTTGCCGTCAACCTGATGTCTGGCTTTTTGACCGCCCTGGCCGCCATGTTCATCTGCTGGACGACGATCATCCTGGGGCGCCTGGCCCTGGTGGGCAGAGAAGGGGAACTCGACAGCGCCCAGTCCATCGCTACGGCAGGCGCAGGCGTAGTGGCCGGCCTGGCTACCGCATTTACCACTTCGGTATGGTTCTCCGCCGTAGAAGGCGAGGTCTATGCCATGTCCACTTTCTTCACCACCATTACCCTCTGGTCGGTAATGAAGTGGTACCGGCTTCCGGACTCACAGACGACTGACCGCTGGCTGCTCTTTGCCGCTTATGTGGCGGGCCTGTCTATCGGGGTGCACCTCCTGAGTATTCTGACTTTTCCGGCGCTGGCCTTATTCTATTACTACAAGAAATTCGAGAACCACAACTGGAAGGGCATCCTGGCGGCGGCTGCCGCTGGTATTGCCGCCATCGTTTTTATACAGTCCCTGGTCATAGTAGGTATCCCCAAATTGTGGGCCGCCATGGAGCTGCTCACTGTCAACAGCTTTGGCCTGCCTTTCCACACGGGCCTGATCCCGACGGTGCTGATCATCGGCGCCATCATATTCTTCGGCCTGCGGTATGCGCACCAGAAGCGCAACCTGGCCCTGCAGCAGCTCATCGTCGGGGCTACGCTGGTGATCATCGGCTTTTCTACCCTGGGCGTGGTGGTGGTGCGCGCCAATGCCAGCCCTCCCATTAACATGAACGACCCGAGCGACGCCATGCGCCTCATTCCCTATCTCAACCGCGAGCAGTACGGCGAGCGGGCACTGCTGCGCGGGCCGCACTTCGACGCCCGCCCGGTACGCACGGAAACAGAAGACCGATACGGCCAGGTAGGAGACCGCTATGAGATCGTAGACCAGAAGATATCCTACGTATACCGCGATGCGGATAAAATGTTGTTCCCTCGCATGGGAGATTACAGCCAGGGCCGCCCTTCGCTGTACAAAAGGTGGATGG
This sequence comes from uncultured Phaeodactylibacter sp., assembly GCA_964454855.1. Lineage (GTDB taxonomy): Bacteria > Bacteroidota > Bacteroidia > Chitinophagales > Saprospiraceae > CAYVVK01. Next base: position 5,778 of record CAYVVK010000019.1, read on the forward strand.
GCCTCGACCCGAATGCTCCGCTGCCGCCGGGCCGCCCCAACCAGCTGGATAACATCCAGTTTCTCTTCAATTATCAGCTGGGGTGGATGTACTGGCGTTATTTTATGTGGAATTTTGCCGGCCGGCAGAACGGCGAGCAGGGTTTTTATCCCTGGGATAAATCCAGCGGCCACTGGCTGTCGGGCATCCCGTTCCTGGATAGCTGGCGGCTATACGACCAGGGGAACCTCCCGGAAACCATAAAGGAAGAAGGAGCGCGCAATAAATACTACCTGCTGCCCTTCATCTTCGGCCTGCTGGGCCTTCTTTTCCACTTCCGCAAACGAAATAACGAGGCCATCGGCCTGATGGCCCTCTTCATCATTACCGGCATCGGCATCATCATCTATTCCAACCAGCCGCCCAACGAACCGCGCGAACGCGATTATGTGCTGGTGGGCTCTTTCTTCACCTACTGTATCTGGATCGGAATGGGGGTGCTGGCTGTATTCGAATTGCTCCGGGAACGCCTGAAGCAGAGCGGGCCGGTGGCGGCCGTACTGGCTTCCCTGATGGTGCTTAGCGCCCCTATCCTGATGGGAACCCAAAACTACGATGACCACAGCCGGCGCCACCATACCGGCGCCCGCGACTACGCCTCCAACTTCCTGGAAAGCTGTGAAGAAAATGCCATCATCTTTACTTACGGCGACAACGATACCTATCCGCTCTGGTATGCCCAGGAGGTGGAAGGCATCCGGACCGATGTGCGCGTGGTCAACCTCAGCCTTATTGCCGTCGACTGGTATATTGACCTGCTGCGCAGAAAAGTGAATGATTCGCCGGCCATTAAAATGAGCATTCCCAGGGAGGCCTACCGCGGGAAGAAGCGCAACCAGGTCTTCTACTACAACCCCGGAGGGCAGGACCGCCCGGCGAGCCTGCAGGATGTGATCCGCTTTATCGGTGAAGACCATCCGCTGCCTACTTCTTCCGGCCGCGAGATCGAAAGCCACTACCAGACGAAGAATGTCTTTATTCCGGTAGACCGTGAAAAAGTGTTGGCCAGCGGCGTGGTGGGAATTGAAGATACAGCTAATATCGTATCGCGCATCCCACTGAACCTCAAGGGTAAAGACTATCTGATCAAGGACGAGATCGCCATCATGGATATTGTTTCTTCCAACCTTTGGGAGCGGCCCATATACTTTGCGGTGACCTGCCGTCAGGAAAAACTTTTCGGTATGGACAATTACCTGCAGCTGGAAGGCCTGGGCCTGCGCATAGTGCCCGTGCGTTCAGAAAGCGAACCTCAGTACGGCATCATCGGCAGCGGCCGGGTGAATACCGAGGCATATTACGAGAACGTAATGAATAAATTCCGCTGGGGCAATTTCGACAAGTACGATATGTTCGTGGACCGCAGCTATGCGCCCTCCGTACAGAGCCATCAGCTGGGCATGCGCCGTGCTGCCCTGCAAATGCTGCAGGAAGGAGAGCACGAGAAGGCCGTTTCACTGATCGATAAATACTTCGAGGCCTTCCCGCACATGAACTTCCCCTATGACTATCGGGCCTACTACATGATTTCCGTGTATCTGGAGGCCGATGCCTATGATAAGGCCAAGCCCCATATGGAGATCCTGGCCAATGAAACGGCAGACTATCTGCGGTTCTACAACAGCATCAGCCCCAATGTGCTGAATTCCAGTTTTGAGACCGATTATCTGCTGGCCATGCGCACCAAGGATGACCTGGTCAAAGATGCAGCGCAAAACCAGGATGAAGAATTTGCTAACCGCCTGCGGGAAATGTTCGCTCCCTTTGAATATGAGGAAGTGGAGAACAACGTTCCTGTAAGGCCAAACTTCAATAATGGAAATTAAAAAAGTGGCTATCGGTTGTGACCATGCCGGCTATCCTTTCAAGGACAGCATAAAGGCCCTGCTGCAGTCTCGGGGAATAGAGATTCTCGACTTCGGCACCGATTCTCCGGACTCTGTGGACTATCCGGATTTCGCGCATCCCCTTGCGGAGAAAGTGGAGGCCGGGGAAGCCGGCCTTGGCGTTGTGCTCTGCGGCAGTGGAAACGGGGTGGCCATCACGGCCAACAAGCATCAGGGCATCCGCGCTGCCGTTTGCTGGAAGGAGGAGCTGGCCAGCCTGGCGAGAAAACACAATAATGCCAATGTGCTGGCCATACCGGTGCGCTTCGTTTCAAAAGAAGTGGCTTTGTCTATGGTGGAAACCTTCCTGGAAACCCCTTTCGAGGGGGGGCGCCATGAGCGGCGGGTCAACAAGATCTCACTTTAGGACGGCCGGCCGGCGGGGTTTGCAAAGCCCGGCTGGCGTAAAAAGTATACCAGGAACAAAACGATAAATAGTACTTTCTTCAATCGCCAGCTTTGCAAGACAGCTGGCGATTTTTTTTACCATAAAGCAAATATCAGCAGTTATGAGAGTATGGATGACCGGCATCTTTTTACTGGCCCTCGCCACGGCGCTTACCGCACAGTATCAACCCGGCTGGAAAGGAAAGGCAGCGCCGGAAGTATTTGCCGGAACGATCACCGCCGATGAGCTGAAAAGACACCTTAGTATTATCGCTTCGGAGGAGTTTGAAGGCAGGGAGACCGGCCAGGAAGGGCAGAAAAAGGCGGCGGCCTATATCGCCGGCGTCTTCGAGCAGCTCAGCCTTCCGAAAGTAGTAGCAGATAGTTCTTATTACCAGCAGATCGCTTTCACTTCTGAAAGCTGGCAAAGCATTGAACTATCCATCGAGGGAGAACGGCAAAAGCATCTCTGGGATTACTACGCCTATCCCTCCACCAACAGTGATCTTCCCTCCGCGTCCTTCGACGAGCTGGCCTTTCTGGGCTATGGTATTGAATCGGCATCCTATAATGACTATGAAGGAGTGGACGTAGCAGGGAAAGCCATACTGATCTACGATGGTGAACCCATAGATGCCGATGGCATCTCGCAGGTGAGCGGAAGCCGGGAAACTTCTGAGTGGGCTACCGACTGGCGGAAAAAGCTGCGCCTCGCCAAAGAAAAAGGCGTATCTATGGTTTTTATTATCGACGGTAATTTCAAGAACAACGTGGCGCAGGCCCGCAGGCTCATTCTCAACACCGGCCTGCAGCTCGGCGCCGGCGAGCAGCCCGGGCAGTCTTACGCCAATAATATTTTCCTCAGTACCAAAGCCGCCAAAAAACTCCTTGGGGAAGAATACAAAAAGGTGATCCGCGCCCGGAAGAAGAGCCAGAAAAAAGCCAAGGCCAG
>CAYVVK010000019.1:9051-22377 GCA_964454855.1 uncultured Phaeodactylibacter sp.
GTCTTCCTGCAGGCCCGGGTACAGGTGCAGCAGAACAAATACAAACGGCAGCTGCTGGGAGAGAATGTGCTGGGTTTCATCGAGGGGGTGGATGAAGAATTGAAGGGCGAGCTCTTGATACTCACTGCTCACTACGACCACCTTGGGCGCCGGGGGGATGCCATTTACTACGGCGCCAATGACAATGGTTCGGGAACTTCAACCATACTGGAAGTGGCCGAGGCCTTTGCACAGGCAAAAGCGCAGGGCGCCGGCCCCCGCCGGTCGGTGTTGTTCATGCTGGTTTCGGGGGAAGAAAAAGGCTTGTTGGGGTCACATTATTATGTAGAGAACCCGCTTTTCCCGCTTGAACAAACCATTGCCAACATCAATGTGGATATGGTGGGCAGGACGGATGAAAAGCATGAGGGTAGTCCGGATTATATCTACGTCATCGGCTCCGACCGGCTCAGCACCGAGCTGCACCAGATCAACGAGACGGCCAATGCCGCCTATACGCAGCTGGAGCTGGATTATACCTATAATGCCGAAGACGACCCCAACCGGTACTATTACCGTTCGGACCATTATAACTTCGCCGAAAAAGGCATCCCTGCCATCTTCTTCTTCAACGGTACGCATGCTGATTATCACCGCACCACCGATACCGTAGACAAGATTCAGTTCGAACAGATGGCTAAGGTGGGAAAGTTGATATTCTATACGGCCTGGGAACTGGCCATGCGCGATAAGCGGATCGAGGTAGATGTAAAAAAATAGTTACAAAAAATAAAGGGTAGAAGTTGCCTTCTACCCTAGTGTGAGATTGGGCCGGTTCTACCCCCCAAAAAATGAACCTGGCCCGCTCACTCCTTCAGGGCCCTTTCGGGCCCTTGTATTTTATAAAAGCCTATTGCGCGAGCAACGAGCCAACTACCCCCCGATGTTGACTTCGTTGCTCACAACAATAGAACTTCAGGAGCACGAATGCTCCTTATCTTGATTGAGGCAATACAGAATAACCGAAGAGCCCGCTCATTAACAGGCGTGGCAAAACGGGGTGTACTGAGTTACCTCCAAACTTAATTCAATGGTATTTGGTACGTAGATAGGGTGAAAGTACCTAGAAAGATGTATCTACCTCTTGTGAAAGCTCTTTAGAAGATGGATTCGAATGCTCTCTCATTTAAATCCGGCTGCAAAATAAATATTTCTGGTATAAATATCAACCGCCAACCCAAAATTATCCAAAAAAGTCCAAAAACTACCCTTTATTACTATGGATTTGCGCCAATTTGTCAGGCTGTCAGGGGTGGCATACCCTTTGAAGTGGCTAAATCTGCTACTTCAGCCAAGTGTCTAATCAAAAAAAATTGCGGTTATGCAGAAAGGTAACATATCAGTTCAAACCGAGAACATATTTCCCATAATTAAAAAGTTCCTCTATTCCGACCAGGAGATCTTCCTGCGCGAACTGATCTCCAACGCGGTGGACGCCACGTCCAAACTGCGGGCCCTGGCGAGGAAGGGAGAGCTGGAGGAAGAGATCGGGGACACCACCATCGAGGTCATTCTGCAGGAAGAGGACAAAAAGCTCATCATCCGGGATAAGGGAGTGGGCATGACGGAGGAGGAGGTGAAGAAGTACCTCAACCAGGTCGCGTTCTCCAGCGCCCAGGACTTCCTGGAAAAATACAAGGATGAATCCTCTATCATCGGCCATTTCGGCCTGGGCTTCTACTCGGCCTTTATGGTGGCTGAAAAGGTAGAAGTAGTGACTAAATCCTGGCAGAAAGACGCCAGGGGCGTGACCTGGGCCTGCGAGGGCGAACCTGAATATACTCTGGCGGAAAACGATAAGGAAGAAAGAGGGACGGATATCGTACTCCACCTCAATGAAGACAGCGATGAATTTCTCAAGGAGCACCGCATTCAGCAACTGCTCGACAAATACTGTAAATTCCTGCCGGTGCCCATTAAGTTCGGCACCAGGAGTGAAACCATTACGGAAGGCGAAGGGGAAGATGCCAAAGAAAAGGAAATAGAAGTTGACAACATCATCAACAATACCGATCCGGCCTGGAACAAACCACCAAGCAGCCTGTCGGACGAAGACTATCAGGCTTTCTACCAGGAGCTCTATCCCTATAGCACGCCTCCCCTCTTCTGGATACACCTCAATATCGATTTCCCCTTCAACCTGACGGGTATTCTCTACTTCCCGAAGCTGGGCAACAACCTGGAACTGCAGAAAAACAAGATCCAGCTGTACAGCAATCAGGTATACGTCACCGATGATGTAAAGGAGATCGTTCCGGAGTTCCTCACCCTCCTGCACGGCCTGATCGACTCCCCGGACATTCCGCTCAACGTATCCCGCAGTTACCTCCAATCCGACAGCAACGTGCGCAAGATCACGGGCTACATCACCAAAAAGGTGGCGGATAAACTGGCCGAACTGTACAAGAACGACCAGAAGGGCTTCGAGGAAAAGTGGAACGACCTGGGCGTATTCGTGAAATACGGCATCATATCTGATGAAAAGTTCTACGAGCGGGCCCTGCCCTTTACGCTGGTGCGTAATGTAGACGGCGAATACTTCACCATCGAGGCCTACAAGGAAAAGATCAAAGACAAGCAGACCGACAAGTACGACAAGGTGGTGGTGTTGTACACCAATGACCCGGACAGCCACGACAGCTTCATCAAGGCCGCCAAGGCCGAGGGCTACGACGTACTCGTCTTCGACAACGTCATCGACAACCACTTCATGCAGCAGATGGAGTACAAGATGGGCGGCATCACCTTCGTGCGCGTAGATTCAGATACTGTGGACAACCTGGTGCAGAAGGACGAGACGAAAGAATCGGTCCTCAGCGAAGATCAGCAGAACCAGGTGAAGGCCGTTTTCGAGAAAGTGGCCGAGGAGCCGGGCAGCACGGTGGTGCTCAAGGCCCTGTCTCCGGATAGCCAGCCGGTGACCATCACCCGGCCCGAATTCATGCGCCGCATGAAAGAAATGCAGGCCCTGCAGGGCATGCAGTTTGGCGAACTGCCGGATTCCGTCAATGTGGTGGTCAACTCCAACCACCCGCTGGTGGCCAACAAGCTGGCCGAAGAAAAGGACGAAAAGAAACAGGCGGAGGTGGCTACCTACCTGTACGAACTGGCTCTGCTCAACCAGAATATGCTCAAGGGCGCCAAGCTGACGGAGTTTATCAACAAGAGCCTTGAGTTTTTGAAGTAAAGAGGCTTTTGAATAAATAACAGAAAAAAGGGAGGGCCATGCCGGCTGCTCCCTTTTTTATTCCTCTTTCACTTTTTCCAGAAGTATCCGCGCCTCCTCCTTATGGGGCGCCAGTTTTTCGAGCAGCGCCCTTGCCCCAAGGTATTTGCCCTGTTTCAGATAAGTAAGAGCCAGGTACCAGTCGGCATTGGGTTGGAAATATTCGCCGCCCCGTTGTTGCACCCGGGTCAGGTACTGTTCGGCCATGCCTTCCCTGCCGGACCTCAGTGCCGCGCTGGCTGCCAGCATGTGGGCCTGCCAGTCAATGGGCTGCTCTTCCAGATAAGCGGCGAAATGAGGCAGGCTGTGGCTGTATTCCTCTGCTTCGTAGTATGCAAGGGCCTGGTGCAATTCCGGAGAATCGGGCATTAACAAGGGCTCTGCGCCGGCACTCCTCAGGGAGAGGTAGCCGGGCCGGGCGGGCTCAAAGTACTGAGTGAAGAGGCGGTTGCGCTGGGTAGCCTGCCAGTAGCGGTAACCCGCAAAGGAGAATACCAGAAGCAGCACGATGGCAGCGGCGTAGTTGAACCCTGGCAGGAGCCGGTAGGCGCTGCTCCCGTTACGGCCGGAAATAGACGCCCTCAGCCGGGCTACGCTTTCCCGAGCCTCTCCAGGGGAAGCCGCAGCATATCCCTCGACGGCGGCAGCGCACAGCGGGCAATCGAGCAGGTGGTTTTCTATCTCGTGCCTTCGCCTGTTACTAAGCCTCCCACGCAAATACTGCTCCACCTCCCTCCGGTTGAGGCAAGAACGCCGTAGAAACATTGAAATCATACTCCTTCTTTATTCACTATCCGGAATGCCCCGGCTTAATATTTTCCTGAGTTGCCGTTTGCCATTCTGCAGATAGCTTTTTACCTGTTTCAGGCTGAAGCCGGTGGTGCGGGCGATAGACTGGTAACTTTCCCTTTCGAAAAAGAAAAGTTCCAGGCAGCGGCGCTGGTTTTTTTCCAGCTTCGCCATAGCCAACCGGAGGTTCTGGCCTGACAGGGATTCGTTCTCTTTACTATATAGACGCAGCAGGGCCTCATTTTCCATAACTACAGAGGAATTTTTTTTAAAACTCTCCCATTCCTGCTCGTTCCTGTCATTTATCCGGGCCTTGCGCAGGAAGGAGATACATTCGTTATTGGCAATGGAATACAGCCAGCTATTCACTGCCTTTACTTCATCATTGGCGGCCCGGTGCAAGACTTTTTCGAAAATGGTCATAACGAGGTCGCGGCAATCTTCTTCATGATCAGTGTAGCGCCGGCAGGCGCCATATATCAGGTGAACATAACGGTCGAATAATTCAGCGACAAGGGTTCTGTTTCCCGTCTTGCGGAATTCAGTGAGCAGTTCCTCATCAGAGAGTTGGCGCAGAGGACTACCGTTTCGTGCTGGGGTACGGAGAAAGTTTTTCATGAAAAAGCCGCTCTTCTCCAGAAATTACTGCTCTCCGGTATAAGGAATCCGCATAGGGCGCTCCGTCGGGAGAGCACGATAAAAATAATAAAAATTATAGCCTTGCCAATGTCTTTTGTCCAGGTAGGGGAATAATGCCGTTTTGATATGGATTTGGCATATTCGGGGATCGTCAGTTTCCTTCAGTTGGGAAATGTTTACCGGGCCGGAATGGCCTTTCAGGTTCGCGCCAGAAAATAATGCCGGGAAAAGAGAAGGATGAGCCTGCTTTTGTAAGTAAGGTGGCCAAGGTGGAATAGAGGAGGGCGTTGTGGTAAGAAATTTACGGGCCGCCATGCTTCCAGCCCCTGGCAAAAGGCGGCCCGTAAACCCCACCTCAATCAAAACCTGATCGTGTGGATGATGTATTCCAGATGCATCATGAAGTCCCGCTTGTCTTTACCGGGAGCATGCAGGAAGCCATCTACGAACAGCAGTTCATTGGTATTGGGGTTCAGGATCAGGTAGCTCGTAAAGGCGCCGCCCATATAGTCGTTGACGATCTCCCAAATGCCTCGCGCTTCCAGGGCGTAGTAACCGTTGATCTTGGTGGGCTTGCTGAGCACCGGCAAATCCTCGTCATTGGTCTGCATATAAGAATCGGGGATGGTGGAGGAGATATATTTCTTCCCAATGGAATCCCGAAGCGCAATGATATTCTCCTTGGTGATCTGGTTGCGGTCCGTATAGGGCATTTTTTTCAGGATGATGTTACTGCTGATCTCGTTGGTTTCCTTGCGGATCCAGATGATCTCCTCGTCGTTGATGGCCAGGAAGTAGTCGCTGGGTACACGCATACGGACGCCCATGCTGTCCTGGATCTCTTCGGAAAGGCGGTTATTATCGCCGTTGAGGTACACGTAGGCTTCCACTTTCTTGTTGTCGTGGTCATAGACCCGCTGGCGTACTGCCGGGAAGTTCTCCTTGAGGTTCTCGATCAGCTGGTCAATATTATCGTCAAACTGGTAGATGAGCAACTGGCCCTTGGCCCATTTGTCGCGGCCCACGGTGCTGTTGTAATCCTCCTGTTCTTTGGCCTTGCGGGCCTTTTCCTCCCCGATGTCATTGACGGCCATCTGGGTGGTTGGGGAATTCTCATCATTGAGGTTGGCGACGACCATATAAGTGCGCAGTTCTTTCCGCAGAGGGTCTTTCTGAAGCTCCTCCGGGGTGAAGTGGCGGAGGTCGAAGATCGGCTCCGGTTGCGGCAGCAGAGGGTAGGCGGCGGAATAGTAGTACTGAATGGTGTCGCCCACCCGGCTTTCCCACAGGTCCTGGTCCATGACGACCACGATCTCGTTGAGGTTGCCGAAGGCAGTAGGGATGGCGCGAAGGCCTCGTTGTGCTTCTTCTCCACAAGACGGGAGCAGTGTGGCAATGGCGATGGCTAGGAAATAATAATACTTCTTCATCGAATATGATATTGAATTTTGATCTAAAGTTAGTTCAAGTTGCGGATTATCTCTGCTGCATCTGGTGGTGAAGGAACCCTAAAGCTTTTTCGGTTGCTAAAGGAAGGTTTTTTTAAGGCCAGGTAAAGGATAATCCGCAACTCAGGCCAAAGTTAATGAAAAATGATGCGGTTGGGTTTAATAGGTGAGCCTGGTGTTTTCCTCCTTTGACAGATGCGGTGGGGAAAGTTTTTGGTGTGAGAAGGCGGGAATTTTAGCAAAGGCTTAACAAAATAAAAAGCCAGAAGGGCGGTCAGGCGCCTTCTGGCTTCTCAGGTACCGGTATATATGTGTGTGAAATCCGGTCAGCCCTTAGCTTCTTGTATCGCTTTTTTCAGCCGCTCGGGGTGTTTGGTGCCGATGAATAACTGCTGGCCATCCTTCAGGGTTAGGCAAAGGCCGGTACGGCCACTCACGCTGAACATGCGTTCGCGAGTGCCCAACCTGACGGCCCAGCCGCTGAGTTCCGTGGCTGCAGGCGTATCGATCACTTCACATTCCTCTACGTCATCCCACCTGATCTTGTGTTTTTTGTAGTGAAGGGGAAAGAACTGATACCTTATTTTATCTTCATCGATCTTCAGTATCAGGCGGATGGAGAATAAGTAAAAGAGAAAACCTCCAACGATCAAAAACACCAGTGCGTACTGCAACCACAATGAGCCATCATCATACCTTCCTGCGAGTTGTAATTCCACAAAATGATAGCTCGTTACCAGCAACAACAGCAGAAGAAGGCCTAAAACCTCCCATCTGCGAAACCGCTGTGTCTCTCTGTATATTGTCTTGCTCATGCCAACTGATTTACATTAAGTTAATACTGAGTTTACATTCAGTTAACATAATAAAAACTCTTTGACATGAGAATTAGTTCCCTTCAAGAAAAAAAATCAGGGGCTAAACGGAGTTTTCCGCCGTATAGCCCCTGATTTTCAGGCATTTTCCCGTTTACGGGCAGGCCTAGAACAGGCCTTCGATGACATTCTCTTCGCTTACGCCTTCTGCTTCCGCCTTGTAATTGCGGACGATGCGGTGGCGCAGTACGTATTTGGCAATGGCCTGGACATCCTCAATGTCCGGAGAGTATTTACCATTAATGGCGGCATGGCACTTGGCGCCCAGCACCAGGTACTGAGAAGCCCGTGGGCCGGCGCCCCAGGAAATGTAGTTGTTGACCGTACTGGTTGCCCGCGCAGTATTGGGGCGGGTCTTGGTAGCCAGAGAAACGGCGTACTCCAGTACATTATCGGCGATGGGCACTTTGCGTATGAGTTGCTGGAAACCCTTGATCTCGCTGCCGGTCAGTACGTGCCTGAGTTCGAAATTCTGAACGGTGGTGGTTCCTTTCACCACTTCGATCTCCTCATCATAGGAGGGGTAATCCAGCGGAATGTTAAACATGAAGCGGTCGAGCTGGGCTTCGGGCAGTGGGTAGGTGCCTTCCTGCTCGATGGGGTTCTGCGTGGCCAGCACGAAGAAAGGCGATGGCAAAACGTGGCGTACGCCGCTCACCGTGATGGATCGTTCCTGCATGGCCTCCAAAAGGGCGGCCTGTGTCTTCGGAGGCGTACGGTTGATCTCATCCGCCAGGACGATATTGGAAAAGAGGGGCCCGCGGTTGAATTTGAACTGCCGGTCTTCCCCCAGAATTTCGGAGCCCGTAATGTCGGAGGGCATAAGGTCGGGGGTAAACTGTACGCGCTTGAAATCCAGGTCGAGCACTTCGGCGATCGTACTCACCAGCAGGGTCTTTGCCAGGCCGGGCACCCCTACCAGCAGGCTGTGGCCATTGCTGAACAAGGAGATGATCACGGCTTGCACCACCTGATCCTGCCCGATGATGACTTTTCCAATTTCCCTGCGCAATTCGGAATAGGATTCAGCGAGTGCGTCTATCGCTTCCACATCTGATGTAAATTCTGTTTGTGCCATTTCAGCGTACGGTTTTTTCGCGGTCTGTTGATAATTGCTCTACCCTTCAAAACGCGCAAATATAAGCTTTGTTGCTGGTTTTTCAGGGAAACCACTTTGCTAATAACATTTCCATAACATGTCCGATATTTCATAGGATCTGCCGCCGTAGGAGAAGTGCCACCACTCGGTGCGTATGGGCTGAAAACCGTGGGCCAGCATGGTTTCGCGCAGTAGTTGACGATTGGCCAGCACACTGTCGGGCAGATTGGTGTAGGAGGGGTGGGCTTCGGGCCCAAAGAAGTCATAGGGCGTGCCCATTTCCAGCTGTTCTCCATCGGGGCCTACGAGGGTCACGTCTACGGCGGCGCCGCGGTTGTGCATGGAGCCCTTGCGGGGGTCGGACACATAGCGGGGGTCGGGCACTTTCTCCCAGAGTTTCCATTGTATGGGCCGCGGCCGGTAGCAATCGAGCATCTTCAGGCCCAGGCCCTGTTTTTGCAGCTCATTATGGGCTTGCACGACGGCGCGGGCTACTTCGGGCCGCAGGAAACAGCGGCCGCAATCGTACATTTTTTCCTCTACGAAATTATTCTCCGTGGCGTATCGCATGTCGACCTGAATGCTGGAGTCCAGCTGAATGGCCTCCGTCCACTGGCTGGTGTCGTAATCCGGTAGTACGGGCCGTACCGGCATCTGCGGGGCGATGGGCAGTGTGACGGTATCATCGGGCTTCACGGTGAGGGAGGCGCTGTCGGCAGAAGCCTGGCTTCCCTCATTGGAAGGGCCGGAGCCATTACAGGAAAAGGCCAGGACAGAGAGGGTGAGGGCGAGGGCCCTGATGGAAAACTTCATTTTTAGGCCAATTTACAAAAATGTTGCAGGCAGTGGCGCAATGCCGTACTTTTGCCCCCTGAAAACAACGCAAGTGTATTGAATACCCAAGCTTCGAAATACCGCCTGTGGCTGTATGTCTTTATCCTGGCCCTGCTGGCGCCCGCCCTGCTGATCAACCTGGGCCTGCTGGCCTTTATCGACGACGAGGGCATCCGCGCTTTGGTAGCTTTGGAGATGAAGCTCTCGGGCAACTACATCACGCCCACCATGCACGGCGACTACTACTACAACAAGCCGCCGCTGTACAACTGGCTGTTGCTGTCCTTCTTTCAGCTCACGGGGGTGATCAACGAGTTTACGGCCCGGGTGCCCACGGTACTTTCCCTTCTGGGATACGGGGCCACCATATTTTACTTCTTCCGCAAGCACTATCCCACGAAGGTGGCCTTTATCAATGCGCTTTTCTTCATCACCTGCGGGCGGGTGCTGTTCTGGGACAGCATGCTGGCCCTGATCGACACCTGCTTTTCCTGGGTGGCCTTTACAGCCTTTATGGTGGTGTACCATCAGTTTGAAAAGGAGAAGTGGCTGCGGCTTTTCCTGTTTTCCTACCTGCTTACGGCTGCGGGCTTTCTGATGAAGGGCCTGCCCTCGGTGGTCTTTCAGGGCACCACCCTGCTGGTTTACTTCGCCTACCGGCGCCAATTCCGGAAGCTGTTCTCCTGGCAGCATGTCGTTGGAGGGCTGTCTTTTCTGCTCATTGTGGGAGGATACTATCTGCTATACCATCGGTACAACAGCCTGGAGAATGTGTTTACCGCCTTGTTCTGGGAATCTTCAAGGCGTACGGTGGCCAACTACGGCATCTGGAATACCATCAGCCATTTCTTTACCTTCCCCTTTGAGATGATCTACCATTTTCTGCCCTGGTCGCTGATGATCATTTATTTCATCCGGCGGGATATTCTCTCGCTCATCCGGGCCGGCCGATTTATCACCTTCAACCTGATTACTTTCCTGGCCAACATCCTCATCTACTGGGCCTCACCGGAGGTTTACCCGCGCTATCTGCTGATGCTGACGCCCCTTATTTTTTCTTCCTTTGTGTACCTTCACCCCATACACAAGGCCAACCATACCTGGCAGTACCGGTTTATTACTTATCTGCTGCTGGCCTTCTGTGTGGCGGCGGCGGTGGGCGCCTTTGCACCGATGTTCCTGGAAAGGACGGCGGACACGCCATGGCTATACCCCAAGAGCATCGGCCTGGGGCTGGTACTGAGCGGGCTCACTTACCTGTACTGGCGCTGGCGGGAAAACCGCCTGCTGCTGGTGTTCGCCGTACTGCTGGTGTTCCGCATCGGCTTCAACTGGTTTGTACTGCCCGACCGCAATGCCAATGACTTTGGTGATCTCTGCCGGGAAACGACTCTGGAAGTGGCCGAGAAATTTAAAGATCAGGAGCTCATTGTCTACAAGCAAACCCTGATGCAACCCACCAACTCTTTCTACCTCATCAACGGCAGGAAGGAGATCGTGCCCCGGAAATACGAAAACCTGGATAAGGACGCCCTTTATATCATCGATCCGGAGGAGTTTCCGGATGTAGAATACGAAAAAGTGGGCGAGTTTAAGGTGCGCCACGGGAAATTGACCTACGATATCGCTAAATTGAAGTAATAATAATCAGGCCAATGTCTCTAAAAATATCAGTAGTCGTAACGGTATACAACGAAGAGCTCAACATAAAACCCCTGGTGGAGCAGATCAGCGCCGCCTTGCAGGGGCTGGAGTACGAGATCGTCTACGTAGACGATGGCTCTACCGACAATACGCTGAAAGTGCTGCACTGCATCGGCCACCCCCGCCTCAAGGTGGTGGAGTTTCGCAAGAACTACGGCCAGAGCCTGGCCCTGATGGCCGGCATCGAACAGGCCGAGGGCGAGTACATCGCCACTATGGACGGCGACCTGCAGAACGACCCCTCCGACATCCCCATGATGCTGAAGCTGGCCGAAGAGGGCCCCTACGATATGGTGGCCGGCGAGCGGGCCAACCGTAAGGACGGCATGTTCCTGCGCAAGATACCGAGCAAGATCGCCAACTACATCATCCGCAAATCCTCAGGGGTGCACCTCAAAGACTACGGCTGCGCCATGCGGGTCTTCCGCGCCGATGTGGCCAAGGATATGGGCATCTACGGCGAATTGCACCGCTTCATTCCCGTGCTGGCCTACCTGGAAGGCGCACGCATCACAGAGGTGCCCGTGAAGCACCACGCCCGCAAATTCGGGCAGTCGAAATACGGCCTGAACCGCACCTTCAAGGTGCTCAGCGACCTGCTGCTCATGCTCTTTTTCAAACGGTATATGCAGAAACCCATGCACCTCTTCGGCAATACCGGCCTTTTCCTCTTCGCCATCGGCGCCCTCATCAACTTTTACCTCATCATCCTGAAGATCCTCGGGCAGGACATCTGGGGCAAGCCGCTGCTCATCCTCGGGCTCATGCTGGTCGTCGCCGGCATTCAGCTGGTGACCATCGGCATCGTCATCGAGATACAGATGCGCACCTACTTTGAGTCGCAGCAGAAACGCCCCTATAAGATCCGCCGGGTAACCAAAGGAGGGGCGGTGGAGAAGATGAGTAAGGTAAAAGGTAAAATGTAGAAGTCAAAAGGAGGCAACCCGCGTAAATTATTATAGGTTGTTACGGAGCGCCCAGGAATAATGGACAATTTGGCTCTAGATCCTTGGACTTTGGACGCAAGATGCCAGATTTCAGATTTCAGACGGCAAGTCATTGATAATCAAAGATATAATCGATGGATCTGCCAGGCAAAGCTCCGATATAGTGTAGCCGTAAAGCTTTGATAATTAGAGATATGCGATCTGGCGTCTGGCATCTGATGTCTGGCGTCCAAAGTCTAATAGATCCATTATTCACTAAAAATTGCTTCAAGCTATGAAAAACAACCTACTCAGCCTCGCATTTTTGCTTTTTGGCACGGCCGGCTTTCTATCCGCTCAAACTTTCGAAGTCTACGTCAGTGATGCCGGTAATTTCACCACCGGCTTTCAGATCCTGAAATTTGACGGCAATGGGGAGAACGGCGAAGTCTTCATCAACGAGCAGCTGGCCTGGCCGCAGGATATCGTTTTCCTCGATCACCGGAACTCCGTGATCATTTCCAACCTGAGTTCGAAAAGGATCACCGAATACGATGCGGAAACAGGAGAATACCTCGGAGAATTTGCTGCGGTGGAAGGAGAGCCCACCCGCATGAAGGTCGGAGAAGATGGCCTGTTGTATGTGTTGCAGTGGGCCGTAGGCGGAACCGTCCTTCGCTTTAACCTCGATGGCAATCCTGTAGACACCTTTACCACCGCCGGGGTAAGCAGGAGCATCGGTATGGACTGGGATGCAGACGGCAACCTCTACGTATCCTCCTGGACGGGCAATTTTGTACAGAAATTCAGCCCCACGGGCGAAGACATGGGCCGCTTCATCAGCTCCAACCTCAATGGGCCCACCAACATCTGGTTCGATGAGGAGGGCAACCTGCTTGTGGCCAACTGGACCGGAGGGGAAGTAAGAAAATTTAATTCCGAAGGCAACTACGAGGGCGTGTTTATTGGCAACATAGGTTCGGTGGAAGGAGTAAGCATTCTTCCCAATGGCGACATTCTATTAGGGGATGGTGCAGATGGTTCCATCAACCGGTACGACAGCGAGGGGGATTTCATTGAAGAGCTGGTGCCGAAAGGGTCACTGGGGTTGAGTACCCCCAATGCTGTCATCCTGAGAGAGGTGGTGACTTCCGTCAAAAAAGCACCCGAACCGGTGAATTTTATCGCCCCCACCATAGGCACCGAATTCCATATTCTTGGAGATAAAGTGGCTGCTTCTGATATAGAGGCTTTCGAGGCTTACGACATGCAGGGGCGCCTGCAGGCCAGGATTCCCTACACCGGCCAGCACATTTTCTGGAATGCTTCCGCTCATCCTGCAGGCATGTATACCATAGTTGCCAGGCTGAAGGACAGTACGGCCTGGAGGCAGAAGGTGGTGGTGGCCCAACGCTAAGTATTCATTCCGGCTATTCGTCTAAGGTTGGGCACTGTTGATAACCAAGGAGTTGCGGAAAGGCTTAAACCCTTCCGACTTCCGACTTCCGACTTCCGACTTTGTCTAGCGATAGACTGTTAGATTTCATTCCCGACTGTTCTCACTGGTGAAGTGCCCGGTGCGCTGCTATGGCTCGCCGGGCCATTTATTATTATTGGTCGAGGAAAAAGGCCCGAATGTAGACGAACCTTGTGCCTGCAAGTGAAGTTGCGTAGTTTAAAGGCCTCATTTTTACTGTAAACCTCGCTAACGATGATAAAAGACTTGCTCTCCCACGGGTGGAAGTCA
>CAYVVK010000020.1:0-18083 GCA_964454855.1 uncultured Phaeodactylibacter sp.
TGGTCCAACACCTTCGACCTGGGCATGCAGTACCATTTTCCCATCGGGGAATCTAAACTGGAACTGCGGGCCGATGTGTTCAATGTATTTAATACGCAGAACCTGAGCGGCTACAGCAATAACGCCACACAGAGCAATCAGCTGCAGCCCGGCTCGCGGGAATCGGGCGTGCTGATCCGCCGAAACGCCAGCGCACCCCGGCAGTTTCAGTTTAGCCTGAGGTATCTTTTTTAGGGT
The DNA here is from genome assembly GCA_964454855.1 of uncultured Phaeodactylibacter sp. Lineage (GTDB taxonomy): Bacteria > Bacteroidota > Bacteroidia > Chitinophagales > Saprospiraceae > CAYVVK01. The sequence continues at coordinate 238 of CAYVVK010000020.1, forward strand.
GCTCTTGTATATGCGTGTATGAGGTACCCCCCCGACGAAAACACAAATGTACGAAAACACGAAAAATAATGATAAAAGCAGCGGTAATAGACAACGGCATAGTCGGCCTGCGCGATTGTTTTAAGAACAATGCCAAGGTGCAGTATTACTATCTGGAAGTAAGTGCCGGGAAGATCCCTGATTTTTCCGGTTATGATTTATTGGTAGTACCCAATGGAACCGATCAGGTGGCCATGTTGCGAAACCGGGAAGCGGTGGAAGCGTTTCTCAATGCCGGGAAAATGGCCTTTTGCTTTGACGGCTGGTTTACGGGCTGGGTGCCGGGCAACCAATGGGTGATGGACAACTCCAAAAAGACCATAGATGTGCGCTACTTCATTAAGGAGGATCGCTACGGCCTGTTCGATGGGGTAGAGCTGGATGCCTTTATCTGGTCTAATGGCATCAGCGGCTGGTGGTCCTGCGGGTATATCGAAGCTGCGCCGGAGGCGGACGTTGTCCTGCAGGACACCTGGCAGCGGCCAGTGATGGTGCTGGACCAGAAAAGCACGCCTGGCACACTGTTCCTGACTGCCAGCGGGCCCCTGGGCGACAACACCTACGCCACTACAGATGATCCTGCGAGCATGGACAGCCTGGCGCGTTTTTACCATAACCTTATAGACAAACTTGTATTATGATCGGATTGATCTTTAATGGCGTTTGGTCGCACTACACCTTTGCGAAAGCGCCGAAATACCGGAATCTTTATCGCCTCATCTATATCCATGATCTGGATGAGCAGTCCCTGGATGGGCTGGAAGCGCTGGTAATCCCCTTTCAATCGAACCATAAAGTACTGGCTGCCCGGCAGGGCCTGGTATATCAATTCTTAAAAGCAGGCAAAAAGGTTTTTCTGGAAGGAGACAGCACGGCCGACTGGCTGGATGCGCAGTGGGAGGACCGCCCCGTCAACAACTTCTGGTGGGTAAAAGAGCCGGACAAGCCTCCGGTCTCTGTTACGGATTACAGCCACCCCATTTACCAGGGGCTGAGCCAGCGGCATGCCTGCTGGCATACGCATGGAGTATATTCCCGGGTGCCGGAGCACGCCACTGTTGTGCAAACCAATGCCGAAGGGGAAGTGATCTCCTGGGAAACCCGGCATTACGGCGGCCCGCTTTTTGCCACTACACTGGATCCGATAGTGGAACACGGCGTTCAGCAGATCACCCATCTCGATAACTATGTGGACCGGCTGACGGAATGGCTGTGTGGGGTGAAGCCGGTAGGGCCTTTTGAAGTGCTGGCTGAGGATTATGGAATTGAGCGGTTTTGAAGGTGGGCTTTCCGCCTAAGGCTTATTACTTTTGTTTTTCCTCGTACCTATATGCCTGCTGCTCTGCAGCCGGGCAGGTGGAAAAATGAAAGAAACAGGCTGTAAGCCTGTCGCACTACAATACCCGAGGGGATAAAAAATACGGACAATGATCAAACAATTAGCAGCCATCAGCTGCCTGGCAATACTGCTGTTCAGCTGCAGCCGGGGCGATACGGCGGGCGATCAGCCCGAAGCCGACCCCCGCCAGCTCTCCTGGGAGGAGGTGGAACGGCAGGCCCGCGGCACCACAGTTAACCTCATGATGTGGCAGGGCGACCCGCTGATCAACGCTTATATGCAGAGCTACGTCAGGCCCAGCCTGAAGGAACGGTATGGCATCGAATTGGCCATTGCCGGCGGGCAGGGCACGGCCATCGTGCAGAACCTCATGGCGGAACTGCAGGCCGGAAAAGAAGAAAGCGAGCTGGATATGATGTGGATCAACGGGGAGACTTTTTACCAGTTGCGCCAGATTGAGGCCTTGTACGGCCCGTGGACGGAAAAGCTGCCCAACGCCCGCTACATCAATTTCGATGACCCTTTTATCGGCATCGATTTTCAGCAGCGGGTGGATGGTTACGAGTGCCCCTGGGGCAATGTGCAGATGGCCTTTATCTACGATACCCTGAAGACGCCGCAGCCTCCGCAGAACCGGGAAGAACTGATGGCCTTTGTGAAGGCCCATCCCGGCCGGTTTACCTTCGATATGCATTTTAGTGGACTGACCTTCCTGAAAACCCTGCTGATCGATATTGCCGGCGGCCCGGGCGCCCTGAAAGGAAAGTTTGATGAGGTGAAATACAATACCCATGCGCCTCAGCTATGGGCTTATGTCCGGGAGCTGAAGCCGTACCTGTGGAAACAAGGGCGTTCTTTCCCGGAATCCGTAGCGCCCATGCACCAGATGTTTGCCAATGGAGAGTTGTGGTTCACCATGAGCAATAACGACAGTGAGGTGGACAACAAGGTACTTCAGGGTTTGTTTCCCGAAACGGCCCGCGGCTACGTCTGGGAGATCGGCACCATTCAGAATTCCCACTTCATGGGCATTCCCAAGAATTCCCCCAATAAGGCGGGGGCCATGGTAGTGTCCAACTTCCTGATCTCTCCGGAAGCGCAGTACCGCAAGCAGGACCCCGCCGTATGGGGCGACGGCACCGTGCTGGCGCTGGATCAGCTGCCGGAAGAGTGGCGTGAGAAATTTACCAGCCTGCCCAACCGGCGCTACGCCCCGCCCCGGGAAGAGATCAGGAAACGGGCGCTGATGGAACTGGCGCCGGAATACATGATCCGCCTGGCGGAAGATTTCAGGAAGGAGATCATCAACCAATGAGGAGTTGGAGCACTTATCTGGGGCTGAGTGCTTTTTTGGCGCTCACGCTCTTGCCCCTGCTGCTGGGCGCAGGCTATGCCCTGTTGTATAGCCTGGGGCTGGTAGGGATACTCAGTGAGGGCTTCACCCTGGCCAACTGGGAAGAGGTGCTTCAATCCTTCAGTTTCTGGGAAACCATGATCTTCAGCGCCTATGTGGCTTTCCTGGCCATCGGTTTGGCGGTAGCCCTGGCCTTGTGGGTGGTGGTGCGCCGCCCTGCCGCTTTCGCCGGCGGAACGCTCAGCTTTTTCATCTACCTGCCGTTGGCCATCCCGGCTATCGTGATGGCCTTCTTTATATTTCAGCTGCTGTCGAAGGGCGGGTGGTTCTCCCGGCTTAGCTATCAGTTGGGCTGGATAAAGGGGCTGCAGCAGTTTCCCGACTGGGTGAACGACAATTACGGCATCGGCATCATCGTGGCCCATCTGTTGATGGCGCTACCGTTTTTTATCATCCTGTTTACCAATATGTATGAAAATGAACGGCTCCGCGACCTCTCACAGCAGGCACTGACGCTTGGCGCCCGGCAGTGGCAGGCCGATTGGCGGGTGGCGGCGCCGGTTTTGTTCAGGCGCGCTTTTGCCACTATTGTGCTGTATTTCCTCTTTGTCATGGGCTCCTATGAGATACCCCTGCTCCTGGGCAGCCAGTCGCGCCGGATGGTTTCCGTTCTGACGATCCAAAAACTGCAGCGCTTCAACCTGGCGGATATTCCTCAGGCCTACACGATCAGCGTAGTGTATACGGTGATCGTGGTGGGGCTGGTGTTCTGGCTGCTGGGGCGAAGGCACTAGTGCAGTCGGCAGTAAATAGTTGACAGTCGGCAGTCGAAATAATCAACGGGTTATCAATCTATTATAACACCAACTACCTGTCAATTAATTAACTCCCAAAGCACTAGCAGCAGGCGACAATTTCCCATTGCCGCCTGCTTTAGTACTGGCTGAAAAGCTTTTGTAAAAAAGAAAATTCCATGCAAGGCATTTGGAAATACCTGGTAATCGTCTTCATTCTCTTCCCCTTCGCTTTCCTGGGGATGCTCTCGCTGGGGCAGCGCTGGGCCTATCCGGCGCTGTTGCCGGGAGAGTGGACGCTGGAGAACTGGGCTTTTCTGTGGGGAAGCCAGGCGGGCCTGGGGGGGAGCCTGGGCTTATCGCTGGTGATCTCTCTTAGCATCGCCACGGTGGTAAGCTTCGGCAGCTTTGCGGTGAGCAAACAGATCGCTTATCACCCCTGGCGGCGGGGCTGGCTGGTGCTCGCCTATCTGCCCTATGTGTTTGCGCCGGTGATACTGGCAGCCTGCCTGCAATATTTTTTCATTCGCGGAGGGCTTTCGGGAAAAATTGTGGGGGTGATGTTAGCCCAGCTGTTCATCACCTTTCCCTATGGCGTCATCTTTTTCACCAGCTTTTGGAACGAGCGCATGCGCGCCATGGAGCAGCTGATCTATACACTGGGGGGGAATGCCAGGCAGGCTTACACAAAGGTGTTGCTGCCGGTAGCCCGCGGAGCGCTGCTCACCTGTTTTTTCCAGGTATTCCTGATCTCCTGGTTTGAATATGGCCTTACGGCGCTGATCGGAGTGGGGAAGATACAGACCCTGACCATCAAGGCCTTCCAGTATGTGAACGAGGCCAATATTTTCTTTGCCGCCCTGGCCAGTTGCCTGCTGGTATTGCCGCCGGTGGTATTATTATGGCTGAATAAGCGTTACATTTTCTCGAGAATGGCATGATGAAGGAAAGTATGTTATTAGAAGCAAAAAATATCGAAAAGCGGTTCGGGGAAGAACCCGTGCTCCGTTCCCTTAATATTGGAGTGGCGGAGCACGAAATGCTCAGCATCCTTGGGCGCTCGGGAAGTGGAAAAACTACCCTGTTGAAAGTGCTGGCAGGCCTGGAAACTATGGACAGCGGGCAGGTGTGGCTGGAAGGCAGGGACATCGGCAGCCTGCCCCCCAACCGGCGCAACATCGTTTATCTGTACCAGGAAGCCCTGCTGTTTCCCCATCTGAACGTATTTGAAAACATCGCTTTCGGCCTGCGCCTGCGCAAAGTGCCCAAAGGGGAGATTAAGCAGAGGGTAGGGGAGATGCTGGCAAACCTGGAACTGCCGGAGCAGGCTCAGAAAATGCCTCATCAGCTATCCGGCGGCCAGCGGCAGCGGGTGGCCTTCGGCCGGGCACTCATCATCAACCCCAAGGTATTGTTGCTCGATGAGCCCTTCGGGGCGCTGGACGCGGAGACCCGCGACAGCATGCAGCAATTGCTCAAACGCATCGCCCGCGAATTTGCCATCACCGCCATCTTCGTCACCCACAGCCTGAAAGAGGCCATCCTCATGGGCGACCGCATCGGCATGATGGAGCAGGGGCGCCTGCGGCTGTACAAAAACAAGCAGGATTTTATCGATGATGGACGCACAGGCGTGCAGGAGGAGCTGGGCTTCTGGAAGAACCTATAGTGCCTCGCGGATCAACCCTTATTCCTGGCCGGCAGTTTTTCAAAAAAAATCCCCTATTTTAGGGAAAATAAAAATTCCACTATGAAGACCCTATATCCCATCCTCCTCCTTTTATTGCTTTGGAGCTGTTCGAATGCTCCAGCCACAGAAGACGCCCCCAGCCGCCTGGGCCAGGTCGACTTTGAAGTCACCGGTGCTCCCGAAGCGCTCCCTCATTTTGAAAAAGGCCTTTTGCTGCTGCACAGCTTTGAATACGAAGACGCCCGGGCCGCCTTCCTGCAGGCGCAGGAGGCTGATGCAGGTTTCGCCATGGCCTACTGGGGCGAGGCCATGACCCACAACAAGGGCCTCTGGCAGCGGCAGAATTACGAGGATGGCAAAGCAGCCCTGGATAAACTCGCGCCCACCGCAGAAGCGCGCCTGGCCAAAGCAGGCACTGAGCTGGAACGCGACTTCCTGCAGGCTGTGGATATCCTGTACGGAGAAGGGGATAAGTTTGAGCGCGATAAGGCCTATGCCCAAAGGATGGAGGAACTGTACGCCAAGTACCCCGCCAACCACGAGGTAGCGGCATTCTACGCGCTGTCCCTGCTGAGTTCCGTACCCGTCGGGCGGGATGAAGGGGTATATGAAAAGGGCGCGCGCATTGCCGAAGGCATTTTGAAGGAGAACCCCAGCCATCCCGGCGCGCTGCACTACCTGATCCATTCCTACGATGACCCCGGCCATGCCCATCTGGCGGTGCAGGCAGCAGACAGCTACGCCGATGTGGCGCCCGATGCGGCCCACGCCCTGCATATGCCCTCTCACATCTACGTGGCCATGGGCATGTGGGGTGAAGTGGTGGCCTCCAATGAAAACTCCTACGCAGCCAGCGTCAGCAGGATGAAGGAGAAGGAGTTGGACAATGATGCCCGCAGTTACCACGCCTTTCACTGGCTGCTCTACGGCTATCTGCAGCAGGAAAGGTTGGAAGATGCCCGACGGGTGATGAGGGAAATGGTGCAGTATACCGAAGAAACGCCTTCCGGAGGAGCTCGTTCCTATCTGGTGCGTATGAAGGGCAACTACCTGGTGGAAACCGGAGACTGGGAGGGAGAATTTGCCGATGTGGAAACCGAACTGGAGGATCTCAGCATCAGCCAGCAGGCCGTCTTTGCTTTCCTGGAAGGCATGAAGGCCTATCGTAATGAAAATAGCCCCAAGTTGAAGGCGCTGATCGAAGAAATGGGGCAGAAGCGCGTGCAGGCCGGGATGGCCGTAACGAGCGAAGGAGTACCCATGTGTAGCGCCGGCAGTAGTTTCGACAAGAATAACAAGGCGGACATCGACCAGGCCCAGGCGATGGAATGGGAGCTGAAAGCCCTGCTGGCCATGCTTCGCAATGATGACGCACAGGCCGAACGGTGGCTGAAGGAAGCCACTGAAATTCAGGATGGCGCCAGCTATTCCTACGGCCCTCCGGAGATCGTCAAGCCCACTTATGAACTCTACGGCGAATGGCTGCTGGAAAAGAACCGCCCGGAGGAAGCCCTGGAGCAGTTTGAAAAAGCACTGCAGCGCGGCCCCAAACGCCGGCATGCATTGAATGGGAAAATGAAGGCCGCTCGGGTACTGGGAAAGGAAGATCTGGTGAAAGAGGTGGAAAACACCCTGGAAGAGATCAGGCGGAAAGCAGAAGGGCAGATGGGCTAGTGATTTAAATAACAACGGCCCGGCTGCATCACACAGCCGGGCCGTTTTTGGTTAGGGCTATTCCGGTTTATTCTTTAAAGATGGCATTGGCGTTGGCTGAGGGCTGAGGCATTTCGTCTTTAGGGACGAAGTATATGTCTCCGTTATTCAGGTGGGTGTGGGTGGCTGCCAGGTCGAGCAGGTCAATGGCGCCGGGCTTTTGTTCCTTGTACATGTCGATATTGCCTTTTTCTGCATCGTATTCTCCCCAGCTGTGCCTTCCTTTGGCGATGAAGAGGGTTTCTACCTCGCCTTTCAGAGATTTGGAGAGGATATCAAAGACAGTGGCGGAAGCACGGTCGTCCTTCATATAATCATCGAAACTTTTGGATTTTGCCACTCGCTTGCCTTCGTAAAAATTGTCGAGTATCTCGACCGCTTTTTCGTGGAGCTCGCTTTCGTCTTTATCATCCGGGTTGCCGCTGATGTGCACCGGCGTGATGTCGAGGTACTGGCTGGTTTCCTTATACACCGGCGCCATAGGGTCGGGGGCGGCGATGACGAGCGGCGTGCGTTCCTGGTCAATAAGCTCCCGGACGCCCTCATCGATCTGGTAGAAATAGCGCTTCCACTGCTTTAGGTTGTGGCCGGAGCCCATGTCTTCACTTCCTTTGAAAACCGGGGTTTCATAGGCCGACTGGCCGCTTTTCATCTGTACATTTCTTTCTTCTGTTTCGGCTGCGATGGCCTCTTGCATGTTATCAGGCAGCAGTTCGGAAGGAGGAATAGGACGGAGGGTGAATTTGTCCCCCTCGTACAGGTTGACATTATCTTCGCTGATGGCCAGTAGATAAAATCTTTCTTTTCCATTGACTGCCGGCAGGAGAGGGCGCAGATAAAAACGCCCACCTACGAAGAAATACAGGCCTACTTCACCCGGGATCTTCAGGAAATCGAAGGAGTCTTCCGTAATGAACACGCCCAGCCCATACTGCATATTTGACCAGTATTCCGGCTCTTCAAGCAATTCGTAGGCATTGAAGAGGAATTTGTGGGCGGCCTTTTCATCCATGCCCCTTTCCACGAGTTCCTCCTTGACGTCACTGATCATGCGCTTGAAGAAGGAGCGGCTTTCGATGCCGTCTTCCGAAGGGTGGGCAGGGACGTACATTGATACACAATGCTCTTTTCTGGTTTTCGCTAGTTGCTTGAATACTTTATTGTTCAACATATACGGTGTATTGCTTTGTTTCTTCGATTCACCTGTTAAAACAGGGGCTTTGTTTTGCATGTTCACTTAGGGAATAATATGTTCCCAGGGCAATCCGAGCGCCGTATTGAGTTATTACATAAAAAAAGCTCCCCGAGGCAAGCCCGGGGAGCTATGAAGATGTTAGCAAAGGGGTGTATATATTACGTTCTGCTGAGAACGGCCTTGCGTGTAATTACAGTCTTATCCGTCCGGATACTGATCCAGTAGGAGCCGCTGCTCAGGCCTTCCGCATCCAGGCCGAAGGTGTACTTCTTGCTGCCCAGCGGGATCACGCGGTTCAATACCCTTTCGCCAAGTACGTTGTAGATGATCAGGCCCGCTTCCTCTTCGGTGAAGCCCTCGAATTCGAGGAACAGTTCGCCGGAAGTGGGGTTCGGGTAGGCCACTACATCGGGCTCGGCCTTAATACCACAAAACCTCTACACCGCCACCCCTTCTTTCTCAATCTTCCAGAAATCACTCTCCGGGTAGGCCACCTGAAGCACATCATCGAAGTAATCGGCATAGTGCACACTGATGCCCTCTTTGATGTAGTCCTGCAGTTCGTCAAAATCCTTGCGGTTGTCTTCTGGCAGGATGAGGTTGGTAATGCCGACGCGGCGGGCGGCGATGGCCTTCTCCTTGACGCCGCCTATGGGCAGCACTTTGCCGGTTAGGGTCAGCTCGCCCGTCATGGCGATGTCGGTGCGCACGGGCTGGTTGGTGGCCAGGGAGAAGAGGGCGAGGGCCATGGTGATGCCGGCCGAGGGGCCATCCTTGGGGGTGGCTCCGGCGGGCACGTGCAGGTGCACGATGTTCTTGTCGAAGTATTCGCGGTAAGGCTCCATTTGCGCGAGGCGCGAACGGGAATAACTGTAGGCGATCTCCGAAGATTCGCGCATGACGTCGCCCAACTGGCCGGTCTGCTTGAAGCCGCCGTTCTTGCTGCGGATGCCGTTGGCCTCTACATACAGGGTTGCACCGCCCAGGGTGGTATAGGCCAGGCCGAGAGCCACGCCGGGCATAGGCTTATTGTAGAGCCGCTCGGTGTGGAACTTCTCTTTGCCGAGCAGTTCTTCCACATCGTCTTTTTCCACTTTGAACTTCACTTCCTCCTGTTCCGCCAGTTTGAGCGTGGCCTTGCGGATGATCTTGCGGATCTGCTTCTCGAGGTTCCGCACACCGGCCTCACGGGCGTACTTTTCGATGATCTCCTTCAGGGCGTTTTCCGTCACCTCTATCTCATCTTCCTCGAAGCCGTGCTCTTTCAATTGCTTGGGGATGAGGTAGCGCTTCGCGATCTGCACCTTTTCGTCCATGATGTAGCCAGCCAGGCGGATGACCTCCATGCGGTCGAGCAGCGGGCCGGGGATGGTGTCCAGCTGGTTGGCGGTGGTCACGAAGAGGACGTTCGACAGGTCGTAGGGAATGTCGAGGTAGTGGTCCAGGAAGTTGGTGTTCTGCTCGGGGTCCAGCACTTCGAGCAGGGCGGAAGCGGGGTCGCCGCGGAAGCTGGTGCCGATCTTGTCGATCTCGTCCAGCATGATGACCGGATTAGAGGTTTCCACCCGCTTCAGGGCCTGAATGATCTTGCCGGGCATGGCGCCGATGTAGGTGCGGCGGTGGCCTTTGATCTCCGCCTCATCGCGCATGCCGCCCACGGAGAAGCGGAAGAATTTGCGGTTGAGGGCGCTGGCGATGGACCTGCCGACTGATGTTTTACCCACTCCCGGCGGGCCCACCAGGCAGATGATGGAGCCGCCCACCATACCCCGCTTGATGATGGTGCTGAGAAACTCCAGGATGCGGCTCTTTACCTCGTCCAGGCCGTAGTGGTCGTTGTCGAGCACCTCGCGGGCTTTTTTGATGTCCTCGTTATCGTCGGAGAAGACGCCCCAGGGCAGTTCGGCGATGTTTTCCAGATAGGTGCGGGTGATGTTGAATTCAGGAGATTGGACATTAATGGTGCGAAGCTTGTCGAGTTCCTGGTTGACAACCTTGCGGGCTTCTTCCGGCAATTCTTTGCCCTCCAGTTTCTTTTCGATCTTCTCGACTTCCGATTCGCCTTCCTCTTTTTCAATGCCCAGTTCCTTCTTAATGGCCTTGAGCTGCTCGCGCAGAAAGTATTCCTTCTGCTGCTTGTTGACCTTCTCGTTGATCTGCTTGCTGATGCGGCTCTGTATTTTGGCGATCTCGAGTTCTTCCTTGATCATCCGGAGCAGCATCTGGGCACGATCCTGCAAATCGAAAGTTTCCAGCAGTTCCTGCAGCTGTTCGCTGTCGGAAGAGAGCAGGTTGCTGATCACGTCCATGGTCAGGCCGGGCGCTTCGTAGTTGAGCTGAGAGACCACCATGTTGACCTGTTCCTGGAAAAGAGGGTTGAGTTGCAGTAGTTCCTTGATCTCGGAACTGATGGCCATCATATAGGCCTTCATGTCCGGGCCGGGCTTTTCCTTGGGGTCGGGGTGATACTCCACTTCCCAGCGGAGGTTGGGCTTGACCAGCACGACTTTCTTTTTGGTAAAACGAGCTACACCCCTGCCCAATACCTGCACGGCACCCTGCGCCAGCGGGTTGATGCGCATGGCCTGAAAGACGGTGCCTACATCGTAAAATTCGGATTCGGTATAATCGTCCTCGTTGTATTCCTGGGTAAAGGCCAGGCCGATATAACCATCGTCATCCTGCATGGCCTTTTTCAGGGCTTCTATCTGTTCCTGCCCGGTGAAGGACAGGGGGATGGCCAGGCCGGGGAAAATGGGCCGCTGGCCCAGGGGAAGGATGGTAAGATTTTTTGGCAGGACATTGTCGACTACCTGAAGTTGTGTATCTTCCTGGGGGACGGTTTCGATCGCTTCGTCTGTCATGAGGTTTTCAGTCATCATTCATATTTTTGTTGAAAGGTGGATGGGGGCTCTGATGTTTACTGATTTTTTATGTTCATCAAGGAAAATGCCAAATGGCCGGGCTTGACAAAATGGCGGGAAGTTAGGAGTGGGGGTGACAGGGTGGCTTAGGTGGGTTGATGGATTGTTATATTGTTATATTGTTATATTGTTATATTGTTGGATTGTTAAGTGTGGCGAAACCCATCCCGGTACGGGCCAGTATGGGTATGGTTACGGGCTATATTGTTAAATGGTTTTTCGGAGGCGTGGCTGAGGGATATTGTCTAGGTGCATCACCAGCTGTGAAACGATTTCTCGGCTTGACTTAGTAAGATTAATTGCCGGCTTGTGGTTTGGGAGGTACACCCCCTTTAGGGGGCCGGGGGGTGCGGGAGGGGTATATTGTTAAATTGTTAAATTGTTGGATTGTTGGATTGTTGGATTGTTGGATTGTTGAGCATGGCGAAACCCGCCCGGTACGGGCCCGTATGGGTCTGGGCTATATTGTTCTCCTAAGGTGCTGACTTTCAATTTTAAATGGGCTGCCATCCGACGTCTGGCATCTATCTTAACATCATGCAAAAACCACTGTATTTCATAGCCTTGCTGCCCGGGATGGAGATCGGGGAAGAGGTGACGCGTTTCAAGGAATACGCTGCGGAGCATTTCAAGAGTTCTCGAGCGCTGCGTTCGCCGCCGCATATTACGCTTTTCCCGCCTTTCCGGTGGGCGGAAGAAGAGAGCCTGATCGGGAGCCTGCAGTCCTTCGCAGTGGGGGAGGAGCCTGTTCCGGTATTCCTCACCGGCTTTAACTGTTTCGCTCCGCGCGTCATCTATGTGGATGTGGCGCTGAGCGATGAACTGAAAGCGCTGCAAAGGCGTTTAGAAATTCATCTCGAAAAAAGCCTGGGAATGAAGAATAAGAGCAAGCACGATTTTCACCCCCATATGACCGTGGCTTTTAAGGACCTTCGCCGTTCTTTATTTAAAGAAGCATGGGCTTATTTCTCGGAGATCGCTTACGACCGGTTTTTTGAGGCTCGCTCGGTAGCGCTGCTGAAACACAGCGGCAAGCGCTGGGAGGTGTACCGGGAGTTTGAAATGGAAGGATTTAGGAAGCAGTAGGCAGTCCCCTAGCAGCCGATAGCCTCTAAAAAAAAGAAGCTACCTTAAAAAGGTAGTTTGAAGTTGAAGCAGGCCGCGATCCCGTAGGGATCAAATATCGGATACGGATTTTAGGATCTGGCGAGCCTGGTTCCCAGCCTTAGATCCGAGATCCCTAAACATAATCAAGTATGCTGCACCGTTTTCTCGTATTGCTTTTGCTACTGGGCATGGCCGCCTGCTCCAAAGAGTCGGCGCCGGTGCCGGATGTCCCCAAAGAGGAAGAACCGGATGGGCCGGTGGTGGCCGGGCCTGTACCAGACACCATCACCTATCTCGCGCTTGGTGATTCCTACACCATAGGCCAAGCGGTGGATTACGGGGAGCGCTGGCCGGTGCAGTTGGTGAAAGGCCTGCGTACTTCCTTTGCAGACACCTTGTATTATTTTACCGAACCCGATATCGTGGCGCGTACGGGCTGGCGGACGGATCAGCTGCTGCAGGCTCTGGAGGCAGCCGATACCCTGCGGGCTACTTATAATATGGTTTCACTACTCATCGGCGTGAACAACCAGTTCCAGGGGCGGCCCATCGCGGTTTATAAGGAAGAGTTTTCGGATCTGCTGGCCCGGGCAATTGGCCTCGCCAATGGAGATGCCGGCCGCGTTTTTGTCCTGTCCATTCCGGATTATGCCTATACGCCCTTCGGGCAAAGCCGGGATACGGCGAAGATCAGCCGGGAGATCGACGCCTACAATGCCCTTAAGCGGGAAATAACAGATTCTTTTGGCGTGGCCTACTTCGACATTACCCCCATTTCCCGCCGCGCCCTGGCGGAGCCCCACCTATTGGCGGCAGACCGGCTTCACCCTTCCGGAAGGATGTACACCCTCTGGGTGGAGGTGGTTTGGGAGGAGATTGGGAGGTGGTTTTAGAGATATGACGGTGTCATGGTGTTGTGGTTTTATGGTGTTGCGGCCCTTTCGCCTCGTAGCCTTATTTTTACCGGAAGGCCGCTAAACCATTATACCGATACACCGGTATACCAGCTGCGGGGCGGGCTGTAGCCGCCTCGCGGCGGGCCTGGCCGCAACACCGCAACACCGAAAAACCATAAAACCGGCACACCGCTACCTCCCCGGGCACTTCTTACACCGCTTTCCCTTCTTGTACTTTTTACAGCACTTCTTTTTTGTCTTCGCCTGAGCGACAGGCAGGGGGAAGGGCATACGGAGGGCGGTGGGGTCGGCGTCAACTCTGTTTGTTCTGGCCTGCATGGGCGTCTGCTATTTTTTGGCAACCACTGGGCGGGCTACTTATCTTTAATTAATCTAAATAACTATAGGGGCAAATATAATGGCTCTTTCACCAAAAAGGCAATAGTAAAAGTCATTGCTTTTGTCATTTTATTGCCAGGAATGAGGTTGTGTAAAAAGGTACCTCCAAGCTTCGTCTTGGAGAATTTGAAATATATTCACCATTATCAAAGACATATTTACACAATATTATTTTATCGATTAACTTGAATTTAAGCTTTTTACATAACCCCAAGGTCAGGCCACTGGCGTTTGGATTTTAAATTATTGATAATGAGGTTATTGTATTGAATTTATGTCGAGTTGGCTATTTAAGTCAAGGTAGTCTTTTTCAATTGGTTTTAAGAGGAAGTGGAGCCAATCCCTAATTTTGCAATACCAAATTATGGACTATAAAAAACTAAGGCTGGAAGATAATATTCTAACCAGCATCAAAACAAAAAGCATTAATTCTAATCAAGTCAGCTAAAAACCATATTGTATGAAACGATTGATTACACTCACTACCTTTTGCCTGATGGCCGCCATGGCCTGGGCGCAGACTGGAGCTGTTAAAGGTACGGTCACAGATGCTGAAACCGGTGAACCCCTTGTGGGAGCCAATGTATTCATAGATGGAACCACAGTGGGAACGGCAACCGACCTGGATGGAGCCTATTACCTGAATGTTCGCCCCGGCGAATATACCCTGTCTGTAACTTATGTAAGTTATCAGGCTATCTCTGCGGAGGTCACTGTGGAAGAAGGCGCAGAGGCCAGCCAGGATTTTGCTTTGGAGCTGGTAGGTGTCATGGGCGATGAAATTATCGTGTCTGGTTCCCGGAGGCCGGAGAAACTTACGGAAAGCCCGGCCACCATTGAAACCATATTCGCACAGGAGATCCAGCAGTATGCCGGTAACCCGGCGGAACTGATCGCCCGGCAAAAAGGGATCGACTATTTCCGAGCGGGTATTGCTACACCGGCCTTCAATATCCGGGGTTTTAACTCGAACTTCAATTCCAAGAACCTGCAGGTGACCGACGGAAGATATTCTACGCTCGTTGCCACCGGTCTGCCAATGGGGCCTCTGAACACCACGATTAAGGAGGACATTGAGCGGGTGGAAGTTATTCTCGGTCCTAATGCGACCATGTACGGTCCTAACGCTCATAATGGCTTGCTGAATATTATTACCAAAGACCCGCGTACTTCTGCCGGTACTACGGTGGCCCTCAACGGAGGCGTCAATGGTGATGGTAATTCCCTGTATTCTTTCCGGGGCCGCCATGCTCAGGTGCTCAGCGACAAATTCGCTTTCAAGGTGATGGGGGAGTATTCCGCCGCCACTGAATTCGAATGGTCAGATTCCGTATTTATTGACCGCAGAGATGCAGATGGAGATTTGGTGGGAACACCAGATTTTGATGGCCCGGACGGCATCAAAGAGGGGTATAATGAATTGGAACTCGACCCGGATGTAGACTTCACCCGCCTCGAAGGAGCGCTTTACTTTACGCCCGTTCGTGATTTTGACATCATTCTCAATACGGGCTACAGCAATAGCAACTATCTGTCGCCAACCAATGTGGGCCGCAACCAGATCATCGACTGGCAGATCTTTTACAGCCAGCTGCAGCTGGACTATAAGAACTGGTTCTTCCAGACGGTGTATACCCAAAGCCAGACGGATGATACTTACTCCATTGACGAGCGGACCAAACAATACTACCGGGGAATTGATGCTGGCCTGAGCGATGCAGAGGCCAGAGGAGAGTTCTCTTATCAGAGCGGTGCACTTTTTAAAGATGATTCGGACCGTTTCAAGTCGGAGATCCAGTACAACAACGTATTCGGTAACCTTGAAGTGATCGCTGGCGCGCAATGGCAGCAGGACCGCGCCAACAGTAAAAACACTTACCTGATCGAAGATCCTCTCAACGAGTTTTTCAAGGACGGTGATATCGTCGTTAATCAGTACGGCGGTTATGGACACCTTGAGTATATCTTCCCTGGAGGCTGGAGAGCGATTGCCGCTGCCCGCGCAGATTATCACGATGTGTATGAGTTCAACCTGGTACCTAAATTCGGCCTTCTGAAAGTCGGCCCGTCAGGCACCTGGCGCCTGACCTACGGACAAGGTATTGCCGCGCCTACCATTCTCAATATGTTCGGCGATCTTTTCAGTGGCCTGATCCTGGGTAATGCAGAAGGCTTTACCCTGGCGGATGGTACCATGATACCCAAGCAGGAGGTGGAAAAACTACAAACTTTCGAATTGGGATATCGCGGACAACCTGTGAAAGACAAGATCTTCATCGACGCCAATGCTTATTACAACATCTCAGAGGATTTCCTGAGCCCGCTGACCGTGCTCGGTGTAGCTTCTACCCGCGGCGATGTGCCCATCGATAAGATACAGTCCGGCTTCCAGTTTTTCCAGGGGCTGGTGGCTTCCTATGTGAACTTCGGAAAGGTCAACACCTTTGGCTTTGACTTCAACTTCAACTACTATTTTACGCCGAAGATCAACGCATACTTTAATTACTCTTATTTCGATTATTCCGTGGACGATGACCCGGAAAATGACTTTAACGGCGACGGCGAGGTCAACTTTCTGGATATTCTGGTCAATGCGCCCAATCACAAGGCCGGCATGGGGCTTAACTATAAGACCGACCGGTTCTACGCCAGCGCCTTTGGCCGCTGGGTGCAGGAATACAACTATTTTTCCAGCTTCCAGATCGCTTCGGAAACACTCAGAGATGAAGAAACCGGCGAGTTTTTGAAATGGCGGGGAGCCCCCATCATTGAAGATGCCCGCAGCGCAGATACTTACAACTACGGCCCGCTTGGTGGATTCGTCACCTTAGACCTGAACTTTGGTTATGATATGACGGACTGGCTGCGTGCTAATGTTTCTGCCGTCAATTTATTTAATCAGGACCTGCGGGAGTTCACTGCTTCGGCTCCTACCCGGGGCATTTACACCCTGGAACTTCTTTTCAACCTTCCTGCGATCAGAAGCAAGAAATAGAGACGCTGACGGAATCCCATGCAACTAAAGCTAGAGCTATTTTGAGGGGGCATGGGATTCCGCCCGCTAAAGTCAAAGGCCAGAAAGATGGAAGGCAAAAGATAAAAGGGCCTGGAAAACTGAGCACTTCGCTTCCTGAAGCGGCCAGGAACCGGCCTTTTTTACCTTTTGCCTGCTGTATCCTCAGCCTTCATCAATGTTCAGATTAGCATGCGAAACGCCATCATCCTTTCCACCGGCGCCTACGCGCCGGAGCGGGTGGTCCCCAATTCCTATTTTAACGAACTGCTGGGCGAAGACGTGGATTCCTGGCTGCGCGAGAACGTAGAGATCTACGAGCGGCGCTGGGTGGCCAATGGAGAAAGCACGGCCGATCTTTGCCTGCACGCGGGAAGGCAGGCCCTGGAGCGCGCCGGTATTGGCCCGGAGGCCCTCAACCTCATCGTCGTCTCCACCGATACGCCGGAGTATATTTCGCCCTCTACTTCCTCCGTGGTGCAACACCAGCTCGGCGCCCTCCATGCCGGCGCCTTCGACATCAACACCGCCTGTGCAGGTTTCGTAACCGCTCTGGATATCGGCGCCAAGTACATCCGCTCGGACAAACAGTATGAATACGTGCTCGTCATCGGCGCCTATGTGATGAGCAAGTACCTGAACATGGAAGACAAGAAGACCGCCACCCTCTTTGCCGACGGGGCAGGGGCGGTGGTGCTGAAAGCCGAGAAAACGGCGGACAGGGGCTTCCTCGCCAGCCAGCTCATCTCCCAGGGGCAGTATCACGACTGGATGGGCATCTACGCCGGCGGCACCCATCAGCCGGTGACCGCCGAGGCCATTAGCCGCCACGAACACCAGCTGCAGTTCGTCCGCAAATTTCCTAAAGAGCTCAATCCCGACATCTGGACTCAAATGGCCCGTCATCTCTGCGAGCGGTTGGAGGTCAGCTGTGATGAGGTGGATCACTTTTTCATCACCCAGATCAACATCAATAGCATACGGGAAACGATGGATCGCCTGGGGCAGCCCCACGGCAAGGCCTATACCGTGATGCACCATTATGGTTACACCGGTTCGGCCTGTATCGCCATGGCCTTTAACGAAGCCTGGGAAAAAGGGCGGCTAAATCGGGGAGATTTAGTATTTTTCATCGGCTCGGGGGGAGGGCTGGCCTTTGCCAGTGCGGCTTTCCGGCTTTGAAGAATTGAAAAGACATCGATCCATGCGCCAACTGCAACAAGACTGGATAGCCAAATGGGCCGTCTACAGCCCGGATAAGATCGCGATCAAGGAATACGAAACCCGACGCACCCTCACCTACGGCCAGCTCCACCAGCTGGGCAGCCGCCTGGCGCATCACCTTCACCGGGAGTGCGGCGTGCAGAAAGGCAGCCGCATCGC
>CAYVVK010000020.1:18093-22373 GCA_964454855.1 uncultured Phaeodactylibacter sp.
CGCCATACTGGCGGAGAACTGCATCGAATACCTGCTGTTGTTCGCTGTGGCTCAGAAAATGGGCTGTGTGCTGGTGCCCATGAACTATCGGCTGGCCGGCGCGGAGATCGATTATCTGCTCAGAGATGCCAAACCGGTATTGGCCATCAGCGAGGCCAAGTTCGAAGGGCAGCTAAAGGCGGCGGCCTCCTTTCCTGAAATACCTCACTACTGGGCCATGGAAGATCTGGGGGCTTTCTGCGATGCCTCTACTTTGGGCAGCCAGGAGGAGCCTTTTCCTCTGCAGCCCGTCGATGAGGACGACCCCATATTCATCCTCTATACCTCCGGTACGACCGGTTTTCCGAAGGGAGCCAAATACAGCCATAAGATGCTGTTCTGGAACAGCATCAATACGGCCATGAGCCTGATCATCAATTCGGAAAGCCGCACGGTGAATGTCATGCCGCCTTTTCACACCGGGGGCTGGAATGTGCTCACCACGCCTTTCCTGCACCACGGAGCCTACACCTGCATGACGAAGAAGTTCGATGCGCCCACCGTGCTGCGCCTGCTGCAGGAAGAGGACGTCACTCTTTTCATGGGGGTGCCCACCATGCTGAAAATGATGGCCGAAACCCCCGAGTTCGAACAGGCTGCTTTTCCCAGCCTGTACTACATCATCGTGGGCGGGGAGCCTATGCCCATTCCTCTGATAGAACGCTGGCAGGAGCGCAAAGGCGTAGCCATCCGACAGGGTTACGGCATGACGGAAGTGGGCCCCAACCTGACCTCCCTGCATCAGGATGACGCCATCCGTAAGAAGGGCTCGATCGGGCGGCCTAATTTTTACGTGGAGATCAGGATCGTGGATGCCGAAGGCAATGCAGTTCCGCCCAATACCGCCGGCGAGCTGCTGCTGAAGGGCCCTATGGCCACGCCCGGCTACTGGCAGAACGAAGAGGCCAGCCGCAAGGCCATCGAAGACGGCTGGTTCCATACCGGCGATATGGTGCGGCAGGATGAAGAAGGCTACCTTTTCGTGGTAGACCGCATCAAGAACATGTTCATCTCGGGTGGCGAGAATGTCTACCCCGCAGAGGTGGAACGGGTGCTGCAAACCCATGAGGAGGTCTCTGAAGCGGCCGTGATCGGGGTGGAAGATGACAAGTGGGGAGAAGTAGGTAAAGCTTTCGTAGTGCTGCGGGAAGGCGCCGGCAGCGGGGCCGGGGATATGATCGCTCACTGCCGTTCCTATCTGGCCAAATTCAAGGTGCCCAAGCACATCGTTTTTGTAAATGAACTTCCCAAGAACGACACAGGCAAGATCAACCGGGCGGCTTTAAAAAATTTAGGCTAACTTTGGGGCCGGATAAAAACTGGCCGCCATGCACAAAATATACGTTGCTGCCACGGGGCAGCATGTCGGAAAGACTACTTCTACATTAGGTATTGTTTCCAACCTGGATAAAAGGGGCTACAGCGTGGGTTATTGCAAACCCGTAGGGCAGCAATACCTGACCGTGGACGGCAAGGTCGCTGATAAGGATGCCGTGCTCTTCGCCCAGGTCGTCGGTTTTGACATCCTACCCGAATGGCACAGCCCGGTGGTGCTGGCCTCCGGGGCTACCAAGAAGTTCCTGGACAATCCCGAGGCTTTCCACTATGCCGAGCAGATCCGCGCCGCCGCTGCCCATCTCGAATCGGAGAACGACATTATGGTATACGAAGGAACCGGCCATCCCGGCGTGGGCAGCGTGGTGAACCTCTCCAATGCCGATGTGGCCGAACAGCTTGGCGCCGGCATCATCATGGTCGTGGAAGGAGGCATCGGCCGTACGATCGACCGGCTCCACATGAGCACAGCCCTGTTCCGGGAGAAGAATCTGCCTATACTGGGCGTCATCGTCAATAAGGTGATCCCCGAAAAACGCGACGAAATAGAGTTCTACCTCTCCCGAAAACTCCAGCAGATGGACATGCCCCTGCTGGGCGTAGTGCCTTACGACCGCTCCCTTTCCTTCCCCATCATGGAAACCATCAACCAGGCGGTGGACGGTAATGTGATCCTCAACGGCCACAATATGAGCAATCGCGTGGAAGACATCATCGCCGGCTCTCTGGTCGATATCGACGAGTTCAGCACCTTTCGCAATATTCTGCTGGTGGTCAGCTATAAGCGCCTCGGCGAAGCCATCGAAAAGATCCGGGCCATCGCCAAAGTGAAAAAGTTGCAAAAGGCGCCACTCTCCGGCGTGATCGTCACGGGAGACGGCCGGCATGAAAACTGGTTTAAGCTCGAGGACATCCGCCATCCGTATTTCCTGCAAAATGAGATACCTGTGCTGGCTACTGTGCTGGATACCTACGGCTCGGTAGTGAAGATCAGCCGCATCGAGGTCAAGATCAATACCCGTACGCCCTGGAAGATCAAACGGGCCATCTCCCTCATCAGGGAGCATGTGAATTTTGATTTTCTGCTGGAGCGGCTCAATGGACTGAATCCAAGTACATAAATCTTCCAACATTAGGAGCTTTGCGTTGTTAGGCGATTTTAAAACGATTCTCTTCTATGCTTACAGCAATCTCACCCGTAGACGGGCGCTATGCCGATAAGGCTCAGGAACTGGCCGAGTATTTCTCTGAATTTGCCCTGATCAAGTACCGGGTTTTCATTGAGATACAGTATTTCATCACCCTTTGCGCACACCCGCTTCCGCAATTGCGGGAATTCCCCGAAGGAAAGCTGGACGAGCTCGTTCGCCTGAGTAACCGCTTCAGCCTGGAAGATGCCCGGCAGGTTAAGGATATCGAGCGGGTGACCAATCACGACGTCAAGGCCGTGGAATACTACCTCAAGGAGAAATTCGATGCCCTCGGCATTTCAAAATACAAGGAGTTCATCCATTTCGGCCTGACTTCACAGGACATCAACAATACCGCCACCCCGCTTATGCTGAAGCACGCCATGAGCCGTGCCCTGCGGCCCGTCTACGATCAGCTGCGCAAAGAACTGGAAACCCTGGCGGAAGGCTGGGCGGGTATTCCCATGCTGGCGCGCACTCACGGCCAGCCGGCCTCACCCACTACTTTGGGCAAGGAATTACAGGTCTTCGCCGCCCGCCTCGATGAGCAGGTTCGGCAACTGGACAGCATATCCCACAAGGCGAAGTTCGGCGGGGCCACAGGCAATTTCAACGCCCATTACGTGGCTTATCCCGAAATTAACTGGAGGCACTTCGGAGAGCAGTTCGTAGAAGAGATCCTTGGGCTGGAGCGGGCACATCCCACCACACAGATCGAGCACTATGACAACCTGGCTGCCATTTTTATGGCCCTGAAGCGGGTCAATACCATCCTGATAGACCTTTGCCGCGATGCATGGACGTACATCTCTATGGATTATTTCCGGCAGAAAACGGTGAAAGGAGAGGTGGGCTCTTCCGCTATGCCCCACAAGGTCAATCCCATTGACTTTGAGAACGCGGAGGGTAACCTCGGCCTGGCCAACGCCATATTCACCCACCTGGCGGACAAGCTCCCCATCTCCCGCCTGCAACGCGACCTGACCGACAGCACCGTGCTGCGCAACATCGGGGTGCCCATCGCCCACACGATGATCGCCTATAAATCCATTATCCGGGGGCTGGGCAAACTGCTGCTCAACGAACAGAAACTCAAGGAAGACCTCGACAATAACTGGATGGTGGTCGCCGAGGCGATCCAGAATATCCTGCGGCGCGAAGGCTATCCCCAACCTTACGAAGCCCTGAAAGAACTCACCCGCGGCAAAAGCCGGGTAGGGCAGGCGGAGATCCATACCTTTATCGATGGGCTGGAAGTAAGCGATGCAGTGAAAGAAGAGCTTAAGCGTATCAGCCCGCATAATTATGTGGGAAAGTAGGGCAGTTTGCAGTTGGAGCAGTTGGCGGTATGCAGTAGCTTGACTGTCCGGCAGAAGTGTTTTTCTAAGAACTGTCCCTGCAGGCCCGTCTGGCCAGGGCGGCCAGTATTGCGCTCCTTTGGTCCTGGGGCCAAGGGCATTGCGCCAAATCATAAATGCCTAAATGCCTCAATCATAAATCATGAATCCGTATCCGATATATGATCCCTAGCGGGATCATGGGACAACCTGCCGGCCGATATGCTACCGATATTTGATCCCTACGGGATCGCGCGTCATGCCTTTGCTGCTACCGACATATGATCCCTACGGGATCGCCGCCCTGCTTCAACTCCAGCTGCTGCCTACTGCCCACTGCCTACTGCCCACTGCCCACTGCCCACTGCCCACTGCCTAC
>CAYVVK010000021.1:0-20148 GCA_964454855.1 uncultured Phaeodactylibacter sp.
GATTGACAGCTAAATCTACAACTTTTTGTAAACTTTATTTTTGGACAGTTACTAATATGAGCCATGCAAAATTGCCATTAAAGAATTACGGTACTTTTAGAAAGTCAATAAAGGAGATCGCAGAAAAAACCGAAAGCAAAAGGTTTGTTTACAAGCTTTATTCGGAGAATAATGGAAATCGGGTGCCCGTTCATAGAGTCGCGGATATCGATGAAGACGGCATTTTATATATCGGACAAACGACAAATCTTGAAGGCCGTTTGCCTCTGCTGTGCAAAAGTTTTATGGGAAAACCAAAGACAGGCAAATTGTGGCAACATGGCGCAGATGAAATTTATTGGCAATGCCAGGCCATGCAAGAAAAGTTTCCCGTCGAAAAAATGATTGTGGAGATTATTCCCTGCGAAGACTCAAAACTTTCAGGAATTGAGGAAATTTCAGCCTACTATACAAAATTTGGAGAAGAACCTCCTTTCAATGGTGCCATTGTGAAGAGGAGAAAAGGCTGAGAGCATGTTTGGAGGCCAATCTTTGGGCTGCAAAGGTCACTTTTTTGATGATACGGCGTTACTTTTCTCGAACGTACCACCGGGTATGCCCTTCAAAAAGATGCCTTGTCTCATCAAAAAATTGACTCTTTTCGCTTCCAAACCCGGCCTCCAAACATGCTCTGAGCTGAATTTCAAGTCAACAAACTCACTGGTGCCAACCGGGGAAATGGAAAGAGAGGATTCCAAGATTCAATTGGCCATCTGTTGTTGACATCATCAATGACGGACTTTTACTTCCTTAATGATCACATATTTTTGAAAACTTCCTGTACATCCGAATTCTTAGCCCTATTTATTCTAATTTCATTTATCATCTGAAACCGTTCCTCAGTACCTGGCAAAACATGACCACATCTTGAACAGAAGAAACTGTACATGTCCAGTTTATCGTACAGGCAATTCGGATTAGAGCAAATTCTTGTTTTGGGGAAGAAAACATCTGCTATTGTTTGGGCTATCAGCCCAATAGCCATCGGCGCTAAAACAGCTACGATTAAAGTGGGAATTACTAAGGCCTGATCCTTAAACCATCCAACTATTCCCGGATAGAGTTCAAGAGCGAATGGGATGACAAAAATTATGATGGCTGAAATAACTCCAAGGGTCAATTCCCGCCATGCCCGTTTAAACAGAACAGCTGTTAGCCATGTAGCGACCGTTGAAATAGTAACCGCGGAAAAAATTGTCTCGGCATAAATTCTTAGAGGCAATTCACTTGGAGCATAACGAAAAACGGTATCAAAAGAACGGGGAACATTGAAGGGAATGGTAAGCCCAATGTCAGCCCCTATATTAAATCGGAGATAATAAAAAAAGGAATATCCGCCAAAGACAATCAAAATAGTAGTGAGGCCTAGAATAACCTGCAACGGAATAAAAAACCGGGGCAATTCGAAAAACACTACTCCCGGAAGGTGCCTTCTCCAATAGAGCACCAGTACCAGAGGCGCACTAGAAAGCAAGAGCGAAAACATAAACATAAATACCAGTGAAACACTTTCAGTGAAGATAATGACTAAAGGAACGATTATTCCTGTAAGTACATATGAGTTGATCACAACCATGTAAGCAACTTCATAAGCTCTCTCAGGAACCTCGTCGATCAAATATAAACGAGCCAGGCGGATCTGATGAGAATAAGCGGCAATTTGAAATGCTATCCACCCAAATACAGAAGATACCTTAAATAATACCCATCCGATGGCAATTGTAACAAGTAGGCTCAAGAAAAACCTTAAGGAATATGGAAACCATGGTTCAGGGGTTCCTATATATCCTTCGACAATCCTGTACAACACACCTATCGAAAAATAGGCTAAGACATAAGCCAGAGCGATACCAAATTTAAACCGCCATAGTGCCCACCTTTTGCGGACTCCTGCTTTTTGAATAAAAGTGCTTTTTTCAGTGCTCTCTTTATCTGTTAATCCCATTCCTACTTCTTCACGTAACCAGGTATTAAAAGCAGGCCCGGCAACCCTTTTTCCGACTTGGCCTGCCAAATTTCCGAGAACCATAGTTAGGAATAACATCCCCATGAAAACGACCAGGAGATTTTCATAGAATCTTATCATCAGCCAAATGTCAATCGCAATAAGCGCAATGATAAGGCTGGCGAAAAAGGCTATGATCTTAAGCTCCTCCTTATCAAATTTGAACGTTTTCAGCCGGAGATATTTGCTGAAGTTTGAAAAGGCCATGGGTACGGTGTTTAATCAGAAATGCAGTTTAGTTTCAGGTCATCAATAAAAGACGAACCATTCATTCACCCCAGCAATTTAAGAACATCATCGCCAATTTTCTCATTTATTCCACCTTCGGACGTAAGTACATTGATAAATAATAGCCCACACCGCAAATTCCCTTCCCGGGGAATCCAGTACTGTCCCTCCCGCGCCCTCAGCCCATAAACCTCAGGATACAAAAGATAAGTCCGCCGGGCACCGAGGTAATGATGGTAAGCATACATCTGCTTGAGGTCTGCATCTGAGGGCGTGGGCTCCGAGAGGACTTTCCACTTGGTGTCCAGCACGAAAGTGTCATCGCCTTTTTCGATGACGATATCCGGGCGGATCAGTTTCGACTCCCAGAAGCGCTTGCTTACCTGCCGGCGGACTTTTACGGAGGGGGGCGCCGCCCGTTTGAGCTGCCGGTAGATGTATTCCTCAAACAGTTCATTCATATCGAAGAGGATGGCGAGGATGGGGTTCTGGCCGCCGCGTATGTCGGGGCTGTAGTTGAGCAGTAGTAGTTTCGCCAGGCCGATGGCGGCTTTGTAGTGCTCCGTTTTTCGGTTGTAGGAGATCTTGTCGAAGAGGGCCGTGGTGACTTTCCGGCGGGGCATTTCCGGGAAGGCCAGCAGCAGGCGGCTGACTTCATCCGCCAGGCTGGGATTGGTGGAAATGGATGGGATGAGAAGCAGCGCCTCGTGGAGGATCTCGTGCAGCAGATGGATGCGGTCGTAGGACTGGTGGCGGACGAAGAAGCGTTCTTTGTGCACCAGATTTCTGGTGATGTGCTCCTGAAACTCCAGCCTTCCGGTGAGTACCGTGCGGTTGCTCTCCTTCTGGCGGTACTGCTTTACCAGCCCCTTGTGCACCAACTGGCTGACTTCCCGGAGGAATTGCTGAATGTAAAGGTCATGCAAAGCCGCATGGCGGATGCGGAGCTCAGCCTCCGAACTGGCCTCCAGCCGGAGCAGGCGGCACACCCGCAACATCTGGAAGAGTGCATCGTGCCACTTCCCCCGGTCGGCATCCGTGAAGGAATGCCTGTCCGCTTTGGGAAGGATCTCGATGGTGAGTTTGCCTACCTGAATGACGCCGACGTACTGCTTAAACTTGATGCCCTGATGGATGACTGTAAAGAAGCGGTTGTCATGAGCCTGATTGTACTGCACCAGGGCGTCGAACTGCGCCATGGAAAGGCGGCCGCCCCTTCGCCCTTCGTGGTAGAGCCGCTCATATTCGAAAACCCGGATCAGCTGGCGGCTACCCATGGGGGGTGTAGATTTGAATGACTGCATCCCGGAAGTCTTCATCGCTCATGTCGTTGACCTCTTTGATGAGGTAAACTTTCCGGCCGTTGTAGTCTTCTCCCTCGTAGTCGGCATCAGGGGCAAAGGCGATGTCTCCTTCCAGTTCTTCCTCCACAAAGGCTCGGCCCAACACCAACTGTATCTTGCCAAAATTGCCATAGAAATATTCCTGCAGCAGCGGCAGGAGCTTATTGCGAAAGGCCAGCCTCAATTCCTGAAGCGGGTCCTCAGCCTCCCAGATGCCCATAAAGTAGGCATGGCCGATCATGTGGTCTTTGTCGATGAGCTTGCGAATGCGGCCGTTGATGGCCTGCAGAAGCTTGTCCAGGCGGATTCCTTTGAAATCAGTATCCTGGAGATGCTCCAGGTCACTTTCTTTCCAGTCCGTTTTGCCTAATGTTCCCGGCTTATCCCAAAATGGTTTTTCAACATGCGTTTTATCTATCCCTAAAAATTCGTACAACTTTTTGGAATCGGAATCGTAAGGAGGGTCTTCCCACCTTTCAACTTTAACATACTCTTTCTTATTGAACAAGCTGACGATCATCGCTTTCGGAGACAACAATTCCGGCTGAGGGCCGATCTCCTGAAAAGCAAAACGCCGGCGCAGGGCGGTATCGAGAGCCTCCACGCTGCGGTCTGCGGTATTCATGGTGCCGATGATGTACAGGTTGGGGGGCACAGCAAAATTGGACTTGGAATAGGGCAGGGTTACCTCCAGGCTTTCCTTATTGCCGCCGCGCTTGTCTTCTTCCAGCAGGGTGATCAGTTCACCGAGGATGGCGGCGATGTTTCCGCGGTTGATCTCGTCGATGATCAGGAGGTATTTGGGTACTTCCTGGCCGGCATCTATATCCCGCCAGTTGATCCGTTCGAAGGCTTTCCTTTTGTCTTCGTAACTTACCGGAGCGTCCTCTGCCGCCACTGCGCCCTGTTCCTGCAGTGTGTAGATTTGATTGAGAATGGCCCAGTAGGCGCTGGCGTTGCTACCGCCGATGATGCTGCGGAAGTAGGAATAGATGTTGGGGATGGCATCGAAATCATCGATTTCATTGAATAGTTTTTCCAGCCGGGATTTGGAGGCCGTGTAAGTACGTTGGCCATCTTTATGCTGCAAGATAAAATTGCCCTGAGAGCTGATATTGGTGACATCGATCAGGTTGCCCGATTTGAGCGGAATGCTGACTTCATGCCCTTCGTCCAGTTGTTGCTGGTATCGATCCACCAACTCGTCAAAGAGCTGGCTGAACGTTAAAGTTTTGGCGGAGGCCTTTTCTTTATCCTGCCCTTTTACATATTCATGAGCTGCCTGAATGCAAATGCTTTTGAAGATGCCATCCTCAATTTTGTACTTCACATCATCTCCGCCATCCTCTTCTTCGGAAACGAGTTGCGGTTTTATGCCTTCCACAAAATCCTCATAGCTGGTGCTTTGGTGGAAGGCGACGAAGCGGATCCTGCCCTTCTGGTATAGTTCAGCGTATCTTTTATTGACTGCCTCCCTATCCGCCGGCAGGGCTCCATCCAGAATTTCCAGTGCCCGGTTTTTGGTGTAGTAGGTCTTGCCCGTGCCGGGAGGGCCGTAGAGGATTTGGTTTAATGGGAAGGAGCTCTTCAATTGTTCATTAGCCGGTTGGGAATTGACTTGTTTAACTTCGTGCTCCCCGGAAGATGCGTATTTCTCCCTCCGTTGATGCATCTTCTCGATCATACTGTCGAACTCTTCCTGAGTTATACGGTGAGCTTTAAATTCAGGGTGCTCGGCTTTTATTTCTTTTATCCCCTGGTCGACGATCGGAAATATCTTTTCCAGGTCTTTCTCGACATCAGCAAGGAGCTCATCTAGTGATCCATAAGAGTCTTTACCAGATCTTGTATGATACTTAAAGATTTTATGCTCTGGCCCGGTTTCGTAAGTAAAGCTGAAGTGTTTTTCTATCTTCTTTTTCAGGTTTTGTACCAGTTGAAGGGCGTATCTGTTCTGATCATTATCCGGGCTATTAGTCTGTATAAATTCAAAATAGTACTTATATCCTTGCCCTGTACCGTGGAAAAATAGGTCGATTAAATCTCCTGCTGATCCGGGGTAACCCAATGGAATATTCCAAAAAGTCATGCCAAAGTATTGGGATTTTTCAGTGCCGATAAAGTAATCCCTTTGTGCTCCTTTAGAAGCTTTTATCCTTACCGAAAACCTGAAATTTCTATCCGCCTGGTGTTTTGCATATAACCAATCAAACACCTTCTTTTCGTATTCCTGATAAGAGATCATGATTGTACTTTAAAAGTGTTTTGGAGGAGAGAGTATTATTTTGAAAGCCTCACTTTTTTATCCTAAGATATGTAATCTCACAAGCCTTACACTTCCTCCTGTTCTGGTCCAGCTCCGCGGCATTGAAGCGGCCCTCGTTCTTTTCGAAGATATCCAGCCCGCGGCCGAGGGTGATCTTCCAGCCGTTATCCGCCTGTATATAGCGGTCGTGGACGTCTTCCATGAGGAAGGTGAAGTGGATGCCCAGGTCGGAGACACTTTCCTGAAACTCTTCGAAGGCAGCAATTGAAGCAGACATGTGCTCCGGAGTATTCCAGGAGATGGCCTCCAGGTAGATCTCGTCTTCCGGGTCTTTGTTGTTGGCCAGCATGACGCAAAACTCCAGGAGGTTCTTGAACTGATACGGCAGGCGGATGTAGGGGTCCTGCAAGGTGATTTCCGTAGCGCCTTTGAGGTAGTCGGCAAAGAGCTTTCTGTAAGAGACGCCGGTTTGGTTGTCCCGGAGGATGGTTTGATGGGGCTCTAATTTCACGGAAGTAGAAGTAGTTTCGGAGCCTTCCTCTCCGGATCCTTCTTTTTCCCGGTTCGCCTTGGCAGTAGCGTAGTTGATCTTTTCCAGTGTTTCCGGCAGTACTTCTTCGCCGGAGGAGTTAACGATATACCGAAACTCTACCGGCTCATTGCGGAAAGTCTCATCGACGATGTAGAGCTGGTCCTTTACCCGTTTTCTCCCTTCGATGGCAAAATTCAGGAGCTCCAGCACCTCCTCCTGGCTCATCTTTTTGTCGGGATACAACAACTTAGCCATTCCGGAAAAGGATTTGCGGATAGCTGTTTTGTCACGGGTAGACAGGGAGCCATCGAGATCCACGTATTGATCCAAAATGCCGCTGTAATCCGCTTTACGCAATTCGCGGAGGATCTCGGCCAGGTAATCGACGATGAAGCCGTAGTCCTGAGAGAAGACTTCGTTTTTCAAGATACGGACCTCCCAACCAGGGATGTACATGTGTATCCGGTCCAGGAAGGCGCCCTTGATGTACCCTTCCGGTATGGATTCAAAAAGGTGGGTGTTTTTGAGCATGTAGGGCACCGTATGCTTGGTATTGCCGACAAAAGCCATAGAGGCTGTCGCCTGATAGGTGTCTTTGCCCCGGTTGAAAGACTGGTTGGCCATGTAGTTCTGGAGGATCTTGACCAGGTCTCCATCCACCCTCCGGGAGCCTTTTTCCTGTTCAAATTCATCCAGGGCAACGACGTCCCAGTAGCCGACCAGGCCGATCTTGTTGCCGGTGTTGTTGACAAAGAGGCGGGCTTTTGAGACATCGCCACCGGACACCAGTACACCGTGGGGCGACAATTCGGAAAAGACATGGGACTTGCCGGTGCCTTTTGGCCCCAGCTCGATGAAATTGAAATTGATCTCCACATGAGGGATGAGCCGGGAGATTTGAATAAACTTGCCCCGCTTGTTGAAATACTCGGGGTTCAACCCAATGCTGTGGAGCAGCAGGTCTAGCCATTCGTCGGTGGTAAAGTGCTGGCGCGCTTCAACATATTCGTCCAGGCGGATATTGGATACCTGGATCGGCTTAATATTCATGATCATCCAGCGCACCTGGGCGTCGGCAGCGTGAGAATAGCCCATGTCCAGGATGCACCAGACGCCGCCCCCGCTCAGCAGCTTGGGGTTCGCCTTTACCATTGGGTCGGCGATAGGCACCTGCTTCAAGCCTAGGTTGGCGAACTCTGCTTCGTAGATATTGGCCCGGTCATTGAGCGATACATTGATCTTGTCAATGATCTTATGCATACCCGACTCCCGTATGGTAGCTTTTACCATTTCGGCTTCACTGCGGTGGACGTAGTTCCTGGTGATGACCTCCTTTACTTTCTCCATACCGCTGGCAATAATCGCTTCATCATCAATAGCACAGTATTGCCCCAGCAGGTATTCCAGCACATAAGTAGGCACTACAGCGTTACCCTTCACCTTGTAGGTGAGGTCTTTCCTAACTACCTTGCCCTCGAAGTGGGTTAATATCTTTTCCTTTAATTCCATATCTAAAAATCGGCTTGGATGAGCGTGCTGTTTTGCACCAGTTCTTCGATCAGCGGGTTCAGCTTGTCCTCTACATCAAATACCTTTAGTTTCAGGAAGGATTCGCTGGCGGCAGCGGCGGATAAGGTCAGCTCCACCCGGTGCATACGTTCGCTGGGCGCATCTTCCGTGGCGTTCATGACAATAACCTGTTCATTGCTCACCAGGCCCGTGTCCTTGTACAAGCCAACGCTGAGGGTAACTTCCTTTTCAAAGCGGGAAACCTTATTCTCCTGAAGCAAGTCCGTCCGCAGGATGCTGGAAACGACTCGCAGGGCGCCCCGGTGCACCAGAATGGGTTTGACCTTTCGGGTAATTTCCTGCCGTTGCCGGGAGCTCTCAATGATGGGAACGATCAATTCCTGCAGGCTGCCCCCACCGTGCACAAACTGATGCCCGACACCCTGCTTTTTATAACGGTTGACGGATTGAGGTATGGTGACGTACAACTCATCCTGAAACCGGGTGGTGGCAGCCATCGGGAAAACATAGCCCATTTCCGGATTCTTGTTTTCCGTGGAGACCACATAGCGGTTATGCGTCAACAGGGCGTCTTTCTGAGGCATATTCTCTTTGTCTTTTTCCTCTATTTCCCGGTCGTTGTACAGAAAGCCATGGTCGGCAGTGATCAGGACCCTGGCTACATTATAAGTAGCGTGCAGGGATTTGACAAACTTCTTAAGCTCCTGGATCGCATCGTCCACGGCGTTAAAGGACTGCCGTTCGGATGCACGTTTGTCTCCGCGGCTGTCGATCACATCATGGTAAACGTAAACTACCTTATTTTTAAAAGTTTCCCGGAGTACCTCCCGAGACATTCCCTGCAAATCTGAGTAAGCCACTGCTATTGCCTCTTCCTTGAAACCGGCGAGTATCTGATTACGGTTAGGAACCCCGTCCGTACCGGCGCTATCGGCTTTGATGCTTCCATTGTTGAACAATAGTTCCCGGTGAGGCAGCAACTGCGCCATTCCGATGCTGGTTTTAGAAGGGATGGACGCCAGCTGGTGCCGGATATCCGCCGTATTTTTGGGGTCGCCGTGCATGGCGCCGAGCAAGTCTGCGGCCGCCTCATACCGCAATGCATCCGAAATGACCACCACTACCTTTTGGTCGTAAGGCGCCACTTCCGTCCGATAGAAGTCATATTGCTTCGGCGCGGATATCTTGCTGTAGTCAAAGCCAACCTGGTGCAAGCATCGCAACCATTCCCGGTTCATTTCATCCAGGTGCTTTTCGTACCGGCTGTTCAGCTCCTCAGTAATAGCCGCCAGTTTTAGTTGAGGAGGAGCCTCAGTCAGGTCGCTGTCGCGGAAAGTCTTGATGGCTCTCCGGTAAGCCATGTCGACGAACATCCAATCCTCCACATAAGCCGAAATATAGTCATCAGGCGTATTGAGGATATAAGTAGAAATGGCGTTGATCCTTTCGAACATTCGGGCGGCCTGTATCATAAATTGCAGGCTATCGGCTATCACTTTCGGAATACCCGATTGCAGGGAGAGCTGCTCCAGCCGTTTGATGCTGGCGGTAGGGCTGATGCTGAGGTTTTTCTGCTCCAGTGCCATGATCTCCCAAAGCATATCATCGGCATAACGCGCAAATGCTGCTTCCGGGCCGTAGGCCTCGATCAGTTTCACCCCCCGGATATCGTTGCTTACCATAGACAATGCCTCATCCAGGCGCTCCTTTACCCGGGGCTTTTGTTCTACGTCCTGCAGGAACTGGTTGAAATACACGAGGCTATCCGCCGTCTGGATCTTCAGTTTTCGGTAGGGGTCATCGGATGCAGCCCTGGGGATGGTTTGGGTGATTTGGTTGTAATAAATGCATTTGAGCAGGTGGGCCAGGCTCTCTTTGGAGAGATCCTTCAAAACCTGGCCAAAGTGATCTCTTACCCGGCCGGCAAGTACATCCAGCAGGCGATTCTCGTCTATCTTTCTCTGGAAACGGTTCAGTTCTTCCTCCTGGCCCGGCAAAACCAGGGTGAGCATTTTCCCCAGCAAAACACTCCAGGGCATGATATTGGTGAAGTTCAGGAAAGCGGAAACCAGCCCCTGTATCAACCGCTTTTCCTCAAAAGCTTCGGGGCGGAGTACAGGCCGGAGCACATTCTGGACGCCACTGTACTTCAGTTCTCCCATATACTTAGCCACCAGGCTTTTATGGTGGCGCTGGAGATGGAACTCATCCATAAATGCTCCCACGTCATCAATGGACAACTCCTTGTTCGCTACAAGCAGCCCCAGCAGCGGGAAAGCATGGTAATCCTCCCGGCTTCTGGGCGCGGCATGCGGAAAGTAGAGGAACACCTTTTCCGAGGCCCACTCTCCGTGCAGTTTGGTTTTCAGGAAAAAGTTGTTGTTGTTCCAGCGCACCACCCGGATGCCCTTTAAGCCTAACTGATCTACTTCCTCCCCAAACTCCTGTTGTTCGTCAAAGAAGAACAGCACCCGCAGGCCGGGGAATTGGAGAAAATATTTTTCGATCTTTTCTTTGAGCATATCACCTATATTTCACTTCCATTCCGCTTGACCGGATTAGCCTGATTGTCGAAACATTGTCCACAGGTGCCTGGAAATTCTGATATCAGCATGTTCTTTACCGCGATATGCCCATCAAACACCCACATCCAAACGGACCAGAACCCTTTGGCTTTTGCCAGGTCAACTACTACCGTTTCACTTACCTGTCCGCTTTCATATTTCTGTAAATACCTCTCCGCCAGGCTATAGACATTCATCCTTTCCTGCCATCTTTTATCATTGTTGGAATAATAAGGGTGCCCGGGCAACCGGTCCAAACCAACCAAAGCGATCAATTTTCTTGCTTTATGCCGATCAGGCTGAGAGAGGCTATTTTTTATTATAATTCCCCCTCCCTGCCGATATTCGTAGGGGTAGAAGGAGTTGTTACGGTGAGGCAGGAAAATATCATTAAATACGACATCCTTATTTCCTTTGATTGGATTACAATTCTTACAACCCAGTAGAAAGTTATCCCATTCTTCCTCCAGGTGAGCATAGTGAGGCAAAACTTTAGGCTGCACATGTTCCACATCCAGCGCCGAATGATAACCCTGCCGTTCACAGTAGGAGCAATAATCGCCCAGATTGTCTATCAAATCATCTTTTGCCGTACCATAAGGCGAGTACACTTTTCTAGATCCCTGACCATCTGTTGGCCAGGGCCATTTTTCCACTGGTCTCATTCTCCGTTCAGTTCTGATGTTCGTTCTGCTTTGAGGAGCGCTGTATATGCCGGGTCTTCGCTATATCTTTCCTGAAGCCGGTCCAGTTTTTCTTTCAACTCTCTTACTTGGCGGCTATCCTTGGCGGTTTTTTTCTGTTTGATAAGCGCAAAATACTGTTCAGCCGTTTCCATCATTTCCTCGAAGCGCTCGCTGCGCTCGACATTCGGTACTTCCATCTCGGTTTCGGCAATCTCCTCGATACTTTTTCGGAACGGGTCTTCGCCCGTATCCTTATTGAGGTTGATCAGCTCCGCCCGTTTTAAGGACTGTATGATGAATGGCGAATGAGTAGTAGCAATAAATTGAATATGGGGAAAAGTCTTTTTCAGGTCGCCAACAATGCTTTTTTGCCACTTTGGGTGGAGGTGGAGGTCGAGTTCATCGATTAGGACAATTCCTGCGGTGTCTTTAATAGCATTACTTTTCAGATGGGGATTTAGTTGAAGGCAACGGTAGGCCAGGTCAGCCACCAGGCCCACAATGTTTCGGAAACCATCGCTCAGCAACCGGTAGGGCATCCATGTCTTTTGTCCAGTAGGTGTGGAATACAACCCCATCAGGTCATCCTCCAGGAAACTGAAGGAGATCTTTTGCCATTCTGGCACAACCGAAATGACAGCCTCATTAAAAGCATCCAGTAGGTCCCTACCCCGGTCAAATTTCAAAGCTTCATCTTCGAAAGTCTTGTACCAGGCCAGGAAGCCACGGCTGGAGGCCTTTGGGTGCAAGCTGTTTTCATACCCTAGTTTGAACCGAGATGCTTTCTTCTGATAGGTGACCTTTCCAACCTCTTCCGCCCACAGCCGGCCGGTGCCGTAGTAAGCAATAAGAGGCAGCTTCACGGGTTCGTTATTTTTGACTTTTTCAGCATGAAGCCTGGCTGTCTCAATGATTTTCCGGGCGCCTCTCTTTGAAGTCTTTGCATTGATGTGCTCCAGGGTTCTCTTCCATTCATGGTGAAAAGGGGCAATGAACCCCTCTGTCTCAATTTCTACCGGCGTCAGGTACTCGATGTTCTCTCCATAGTCGATACGCCTCACCTCATCCTTAAGAATTCCCCTGGCGGAAACATCTTCAATGCCCAAAAAATAAGCCCCCGCCGCAATGGCCAGCGCATCGAGGACAGCCGTCTTGCCGGTGCCATTATCCCCGATTAAAACAGTGAACTGCTCCGAGAACGCAAATTCCCGGTCTTCTATGTTTTTGAAGTTCTTTATTCTCAGCTTGTCTATCCGCATGGTTCCAACTCAAATTTCCACTAAGTTAGCCATTTTGTTTACGATGAGGAAAGATTAGTCCCTGAATCAATCACCAAATACCTCCGTTCTTCCATTTCTTTAAATTCCCTCTATGGAGCCTCAAATCAGTATGATTACAATGATAGCAATGGCACACAAAAGTATTGTTATTCCAAACAATAAGGCTAAATTCTTAATCGTCTTTTGAGTGTGCAGTATCTTCTGGCCCCAGTCCCTTACTTCTGCCTCCACTATCTCCTTCACCTTCTGCCTTTCCTCTTCAATCAGCCTTTTAATCTCCGATTTGTGCTCGTCCAGCTTGATCCGGAGGGTTTTCTCCAGGTCAAAGTAAAGCTCCTTATTTTCTTTCCTCAGCTTTTCATGGCCTTCTTCATTGGCTTCCCTGATCTCACTGAGCGCTTCCTCAATCTCCTGCTGTTTCCTTACCTGCTGGATCATAAGCTCTTCCAACGCCTGATTGTTCTGCTCCAGTTGGGCAGTTATTGCCTTGTAAGAAGCAGCCAGTGCCTGAAGCTTTTCGTAAGCAGCTGAGGTGTCTTTAAGCTTTGCCAATTCCTCTTCCAGTTCATTCAGGGTGGCGTCAAACCGTTCCAATTTGCTCGTATTCTTCATATAGCTTCTGGTTTAGAAGTTTCAGGCGCTGAACCTTTTTGGAAATGCTGTCATCCAGTAGATAAATAAGGCCAAAGTGTTCAGCCAGCCGCTCCAATTCTCTAGGATAGATCTTCGATATGGAAATGCAGAGTTTTTCTTTCCCATCCTCTTTCAAATGAATACCCAGGCCGATGAGCTTATCAATGATGGCATTTTGATCTGCTTCCGAAAAGCCGGATTGGATAGCAGACAGGGCACTTTCCAGCCGCTGGCGCCCGTCCGTGTCTTCGTAGTCGTCTAAAAATAACCGGATCAAGCCGCTGACAAAGTTCAGGCCGACACTGTCACGGTAACTTTCCAGGAACCGGCTGAGGCTATCACGGAGGCGCTCGAACTCTGCCTGGCGGGATCTTTCATCTGGGATAGTTGGTAGATACATTCTCGTCTCTTCTTGATCCTGGCCTCTGTCAAATCTGTAAAATACATCAAACCATTTTTCAAACTCCCTTGGGTTTTCAGCGATGTGCTGGAAGAGGAAAGTAGTATCTGTGAACCGGAAATAATTGTCAATTCTTTGTTTGAACGCTTCATTACCAATATCCTCGAATTCATCACACCAGTCCGATAGTGTTTTCAGGGTTTGCTTTCGGCTGTAGGCAATATTTTCAAACGTCCATTTTAGCAGATACCAAATACATTTTTCCCGAAGCGTTCTCCGGTTCAGTTTATCGAGTTCTGCTTTAAGGCCGATATCCGGCTGGTACTTTGAAACGTAATTGAACAAGGCGTTAAATACATGTTCGTCATCCATCGATAGGAATTCCACCTCATAATGGTTGACAAAATCGGTCGTCCAATCCTGTACAGCGCCTAACAAGCTCAGCCGGTAAATTCCCTTTTGAGCAGTTTGAACCAATTGATCCCTTGTTCCACTAATACCCAGATTCCGTAATTCTTTAGTGACCGTATCAAAATAAATCCTTTGCCGGGAGGAGGGTTTGAAGTAATTGTCTATGATCAGCTGAATGACTTTAGCCTCTTCAGCAATATCTTTCTGCCCCTGCAGGAAAAGGAATATTTGCCGGAAAATGTCTTTGCCTTCCCACCCCACTTCTTCACTGATGTCTTTGATCTCCGCAAAGGTGGTGTCTTGTTCGAACAGTCGTTCCACGATGGCAGAGTCGGCTGTTTCCGGGGAATAAAGGACATAGCAATAAGCTTTCATTTCAGGGTGTCTGCTGCCCCAGCGCCCAGCTCGCCCGGCCTCCTGATAAAGTGCTTCTACAGAACTGGGGAGGCCATAGTGAAAAGTAAAGTGAATATTTTGTTTGTCGATACCCATCCCGAAGGCCTTTGTAGCAACAAGCAAAGGATATTTATTTCGTTTAAAATCGAGTTGAATCTCCTGCTTATACTTGTTGAACTCCTTTTCCTCCATCACCGGAATCTTTTTTCCGGTTTTTTTGCCTTTGTCGTCATATTCGGGAATTTTGGGCACCTCTCCCGAATACCACTTCACCTTTCCGTTGCCTTTATTGTTCAACTTATTCGCAAGGCCATGACACCCGTAATGGCCGTTGACATGAGGTGTGAAAACCAGCGCAGCTTTCTCGGATTGTTCCAGGATCTCCTCCCCTTGAATGATCTCTTCCAGATGCCGCAATTTGTTGTTCCGGTCCTTAATCACTTCAAATACCAATTCCTTACGGCTGTAGTCCAGCAAAGACTTGATGTTTTCCTCCTGCATCACCCGGTTGTTCCTGGCGAATTCCACTTTTATGTCTTTCAGGACATTCACGGAAGCCGTAGCCGTCAGCCCTACAAATTTAGCGGAGGGGCAGTATCGTTCAATGGTTTTGGCCAGGTTCAGGTAGGAAGTTCGGAAGTCATGTCCCCATTCCGATAAACAGTGCACCTCGTCGATGACTGCGTAGGCAATGGAAGATTGGGTATTGACCTGAGAAATGTAATCCCGAAAACTCTTGATCTGGAACCGCTCCGGGGAGATCCAGACAAACAGGTATTTTCCCGCTGCAAATTCCCGTTGGACTTTTTCCTTTTCTGCCCCATCCAGGTCGCTGTTAATAAAATGGGTATTGGTGATATACGCATTCTCCATGTTCGCATGCTGGTCGTACATCAGCGACTTAATCGGGCATACCACGAAGTTGATGCTGGGCTGCAGTAGGCAGGGAAGCTGGTAACAGAGAGACTTGCCTCCTCCAGTCGGTAACAAGCCGATGGTATCCTCCCGGTTGAGGACATTTGAAATTATGGGAAATTGCCCCTTCCGGAAACTTTCTTTTTCAAACAGGTTTTGCAAAAAGAACTCCAGCGTGGGCATATCTTCTTCGGTTATCCGATAGTTGATCGGTTCCGTGCAGCTCACCGAAAAGTAATTCTTCTCCGCCCCGGTATAGTCTGTGCGGACAAACAGCAGGTCCGGATGAAGCTTGTTTTCATCCGTCCAACGGTTGAACAGGGAAAAATCTATATTGATGACGGAGCTGCTGTTGTCGTAATCGTCCGCGGAATGAACATTGTTTATCGAATAGACTGGCCGGCGCCACTCCTTTTTCTCTTTCAGCCGATACAGGTGTTCAAACCAGATGAAAAAGTCTTCAATAGCCAGGTTCGCGAAATCGCCCAATTGCTCCTCTTTTTTGAGGATCAGGTTGAACTTCCATTCGCCCTCCATGGTGAGGTAACCGTTTAGCAACAACTCAATGAGCAGAATCTGAAAGCGGATGACAGCGGTAGGCATCAGCTTGGTTTTAATCTCCTTTTCAGAAAGGCTGCCCCGGGAAAATTTATCGTAGGCTTCCTTGTAGAGCGAAAGGCTTTTGTGGAACCTTGCCAGGTGATGGAGGATTTGATCTACTTTTTGTACGAAGCTACCGTTCCTCAATTCTCCCGTAGAGATGCGTATGGTAGTAATGCCCTTTGACCTCAGGTAGTTGTCTCTTTCCCGATCATTCACTCTTTGGACGTCATCATCCTTGTGCTGCTGCCCATCGATTTCGATGACGAGTTTCGCCTGGGGAAGGTAAAAATCCACCTGCTGGTTGACAAAACTCGTATTGTATTCTCCAACAATCTCATTGATGTTCGTTTCGGGGAGCAACAGAGATTGCACAAAGGCATATTCTCCAAAATATTCGGGGATTATCGTTTCCAGAAAATCCTTTGCCGGGAAGTACTGGTTTTGAACATCGCCTTTGATCGTGTCGATCCATTGGGGAGGATCTATGCCCACCAGTAAAAAAGGATCTCTAAAATCCTCGTCATTTTGTATAGCGCCAAGTTCGGATTGGAGGTATTTCGACATCAGGGTGGGAAAACCCCGCTGCAAAATGTTTTTTAATACATACAACAACGGCTTTTCCGGGAATTCAAACTCGTTCTCTACTAGGTTCTGAATCACGAAATTCGGATTGGTGAAAGCGTAGTTTGCTGTGTACTTTTTCATTTTTTAAAAATCTCACTTCTCGAATCTATGAAGAAGCTCCTTCCCCTCATACCTCACCCTCATTGTCCCCTTATTCAGCCGGTGGTTATAATACTCCCCGGCCAACTCCCTTTTGTCCGCCAGGTAGGTGAACTTTGCCGTACCATCATGCTTGCTTAGCGCCTCATTCATATTGTCCGGCTCATTGGTGAAGAGGTAATACAAGGTAAAGCTCCCGTTCTTTTCTTTGGCGATCTCTTCTGCAACGCTGTAGGACATGGAGCTTTGAACATCTGTCCCTTTATCAGCATAATACGTACAAATGTGGATAGAGGATGCATTTTGCTTGATTTCCATCACACAATCTTTCATTACAGGCTTTCCATCTTCCCCCTGATAGCTGGAAATCAATTCACCACTATAGCGGCCATTCAGATCCGGAATGTCAACCAGCCAGTTCATCCACCGGCTTTTCCACCAATATTCATTGATCAAAAAGAGGGTCAACCCAATAAAAGCAACCGGAGATAACCAACCTAGGTAGCCGTTCAGGGTGGTTATTGATTCCTGTAGGCGGCCCGGGAGGTTGATAACAGAGCTGATGATCTCCTCAAAAATGACATAGACAGTGGAGAGCACCAAAATCAGCAGGATCAAGCTGCCGGTATTGTAGTATTTAAAGTTCAGTTTCATCTCTTACCTGGATCAGAGCGATTAAAAATTGTTGAGCATTCTCAATCTTCCAATTTGTATCTGAGATCAAATCATCAATTCCGTTTGCACACCTGAATTTGTGAAATGCACCCGTTAACCATTGCCGTTCTATGTGCCCCAAAATATTTCTAAATCTTTCCGTCAATGTTCCACTGAAATAGATTTCCGGAATATTGTACAACATGTTTTCAATAAAATACGACTTGGCTGTCCCCTCATTGATTATGCCCTTTTCTATGAGGTCATCTTTCATGTTCTTAAACATGCGGACTGTTTCCTTGAACCGGCCGTCAGTATTTTTGCTCTTCTCGGTCAATGCATCATAGTGCTGTTTGGGAAAGTTTCTTACGAATTGGCCGTTGTTGGTAATAAAATACATCCCCTCTTCATAGCGTTGGTTTTCTACACTGTGAAATTGCCCATATTGCCGGTACGTGAAGCATGGGATAATATCCGCATTACAATATTTGCTATGTTCTGCCAGCTTTAGGCACTTGTTGTCGTTTTTCAGATATTCCTCCCCAAAAAAATTCTGCAAGGCATGGAATATGTCAATATTGAATTGAGTGAAAGAGTAGGATACACTGATATAGGAGGAGTTGTACTTTTCCAATTGCTCCGGCGGTAGGCTCGCTTTATTCGCCCTCCATATCGAAGTCACCTGCACCACTAAATCAACATCACTGGATTTGGTAACATTGGTATGGTTTTTATAAGACCCCTGCAAGTAGATATCCAAAACCGGGGCTGCTGATAAGCCGTATTTTTCTTTTACAGCATCCCCTTCGTAATGAGTGCTGATCGCTTCTCTAATGGCATGATGCGTATCAATGATTTTCTGCTCTTCATATTTGAAAGCGCGGCGGGAAAAGCTGGCTAATTTTTCTTCACTGTATATCATTGGGGCTAATTTTTTGCTTGAATGATTTATTTGCCATTTTCTCCATTGTTTCCCTTCAACTGATTTCGGAAAGTGATCGCCAATTCATCCAAAAGTTCAGTGAATTCATCTTTGATTTCCCCATTCCTTTGGATGGTCATTCGAATCTGATTATGGTCGATATTTGCTTCCTGAAATTCCTGGGCTGATCGATTTCGAAGCTCCCCTAGTTTGGCTTTTCCAAACTCAAATTCTTCGAAATCAACAAGGACATCGGAAAGCCTTTCATAGTGCTCTTCTTCGATCAAAAGTATGTTCTGCTCTACCACCTTTTTGGTCGCTCTAATCTGTTTGGAAAAACTCTTCAGTTTATTGACATCCAGCTTTTCCCATAAGTCCTCCGCAGCGAATTTCAAATCAATGAGAGACTGCCACAATTCGTTGTATAGTTTAAACTGATGTTCAGAATACCTTAAAAACAGGGCTTTGGATTTCTCCAGGTCATTTTTGGTCTTTTCCAGCTCCGCCTGATATCGGGCCTTCAGGTCTTCCAGGTTTTGCTGGTACTTTGCCTTATCCTTTTCTAAGAGTTTATCGGCTAGTACTCCTCCAAACCACTTTGAAAGCCCAAGAATTACTGCACTTGCACCTCCTACGGCCACCAGTAAAGAGCCGGCAAAATTGAGGAAATCTTGAAATACCCATCCTTCCATGGCATCTAGTTTTTGGGTTATACGTAGAAAGGTTTTGTGAGTTATCTTTTTACCTTTCGTAAAGTCATTGGAGAGTAATAATACCTATCATTTCCGCTGTATCACATCCACGATCAAATGAAACAAATCACTTGGGATGTCCGCTATTCCAAAAGCATAGGGCGGCACGCCTTTACTTCGATCTACATTACCCGTGTAGAAAATCAAGGGAATGTCAATCCCTTTGAGGATTAACCGGGCCAAAAACTCTATACCTTCTTTGGGGTTGTCTCCACGCCTTATGTCAGATAGCAATAAATCGTATTCTTTTCTCCTGATCATTGTCAGGGCATCTTCAGAGGTGACTGCCAGGTCTACCTTGAGCCCTATCTGTTCCAGTATCTGTTTTTCGTAGTAATTATTTCGTGGGAAATCATCGATCCATAATATCCTGAATGCTATATTCTTCTCACTGACATTGGCCAGCCTTTCGTAAAGGGTGTCCTTTACCTCTATTGAAAGTACTAAACTCCTGTCTTCGGTTGCTTTATCTAATTTGGCATCTACTTCTTTATATTGCTCAATTATAGCCGGGTCTTCCCGGAGGTCCTCAATCAAAGACAGGATGGCATCGACAATCCGGTTGTGTTGAATGTTCCTCTGTTCTAAATCAATAATCCCTTTTCTGATATCTGATTTTAAAACCTCAAACCGAGCACTAATTGAAATGATATCTTTTGCCAACTTCGAATTAGCCAACTTTAAGATGTAACTCAATCTCTTTATGGCCTTTTCAGTTTGCGCTTCCATCACAAGGGCATGGATCTCTTCGATGATGTTTTCCATGTGTCCATGATTTATAAATGAAATAGGTTACTTTACTTTAGCCACCACCCCCTCAAACAATCCATAATTCCGATCCACCCCATCATCCAAATCAAACTCAACCTGCCGGTCGGCCATATCCTTCAGCACCAGGTCGTACTCCTCACATTCCAGCAGGTCTTTTCGCAGGCGGTCCAGCGCGCGGGCCTCCTGGCTGCTCAGGCTGCTCTCACTGGCCTCCAGCTGGGAGATGCGGGAGCGCAGGTGCCTGAGGTGAGGCAGCAGGTAGTTGTCGCGGAGCTTTTTCACCGTAAAGGCATTCATGCGGTGCATATAGGCCAGCGCCTGGAACGCCCCTTTGGGCGAACTGAACAGCCAGTAGATCGGCTTTTTCTTGTAGCGCCGGCAGTGGTCCTTCCAGAAGTGCTTCACCAGGTATTTTTCCAGGTCCATATCCAGGCATTCCTGGAGGAAGTTGAGGTTTTCCGTGCGGATGTCCGAGCCCCAGATGATGTCGAGGAA
>CAYVVK010000021.1:20158-22143 GCA_964454855.1 uncultured Phaeodactylibacter sp.
GTAGTAGTTCAGCCAGCCTGTCACGTAGCGGCGCAGGACGGGGATGCGTTGGCGCATACTCTTCCCATTGCTCCGGTTCGTGATTTCCCTGACGCGCTCCTTGAACCGTTGCACGGCATCGTCGGGAAACGCGCAGTCGGAGCCCATGAGGGGGATGATGGCGTCTTCGTCTATCTCCACCTTGTGCCCATTATAAGTGTAGGGCTTGATCTCCTCTGCCGCTGGATTCGGATGCGCGATGTGCAGCCCCGGCTTGTCCAGCCGGTAGCGCCCCACAAATACGCCTACGGCGTAGGAGATGAATTGTTGCATCACCACATCCCGCTGTATGGGCAGCTCGATGCCCTCGGCGCCCTTTTCCCGAAAGGCCGGCTCCAACGCCTCCAGGGCCTTGCCGTCCAGTTCTTCCTGTAGGATGGTGATGTCTTTCAGCGGCACCTCGGGGGTGAGTTCTTCCTGCAGGCCGTAGATGTCGATGAAGATGCGGTTGAGTTCTTCTTCATTGGCGTGGAGCTGAAAGAAGTCCTGCGTTACTTCTTGTGCCCAGGTTTGGTAAGTGGCTTCTAAAGTGGACTGGACGTTGAGGAGGGGGAAGTGTTGGAAATCCCAGGAGGTTTCGTGGGTGTTCCAGTCTTTTTGTGAAAGGTCAACAGCAACAGAAACCAGCTTTCTGATTTCTGTTTCATTAATAAATTTTTCAAAAACAGGTATCTTTGAAATATCTCCAACATTAAATGTTAAGGTTGGAGCTAGGGCTTGCAAATAGGATTCTGCTACAGTGGAATTTAAAAGTCCCAATATTACTTTTGAGCCCTGGAAAATCATTGGTCCTCTAGCGTTAGGTATGGCACCATTACCTTGAAGTCTAAAAGATGCTTTTCCTGAATTTACATCTCCGAAAGTGATACCAGGCGAAAAATAAAAGCTGTAATTCCTAACATACCTTGACCAACTATTTGTCTTTGGATCATTGGGGTTGTTGGTAATAAAGTATTTGATCTCTTCTCCATCGTTTTCCCAGTTCACTAAGAACTCATTGTTTCCATACCATTTTCTGAACCCTCCTCCTTTTGTTGTTGGAAACCATTTTTTTCTACTTTCTTTTGCATTGGTTTTATTATTGTGACCCCATCCGATTCTTTTTGTAGAAACTTCGTGCCAAAGTCTTAAAAACCTTTTATTATCACAAGTTGACAAACCAGCTCGAGGACGAAATATTTCTTTTAATTTAGGCAAAGTATTGTAAAGTTCAATAAACTTTTCGCTAACCCAATAAGCAATTGGGCTTCCCGGTATTCTGGAAAAATTGCTTTGTATAACGTTGGCGTATTCATTACTCCTTTCTATAAAGTTGTCCTCTTTTTCACCAATATCTTTATAATTAGTCAAGCGATAATAGGTTCCATTTTTTATTTCTTGATCTTTCTCAATGACAAAAGCAGTAGATTGTACTACTTCGCCACTCAGTTCCTCAAATGTCCGAGGACCAAGGTGGAGCATACTAACAATGTGGAAGGTATTCAGGAGGTGATTTCGAAGTTTTTCGTATGAAGATAAGAACATCCAATTATGTTGGTTAATCATACCCATAAGGCCTTGTTTAGTATTCAACGCCAGGCATACTTCCATGAATACTGCGAATAAGTCAGATTTTGATAAGGAATAATTTGCATTTACATAATTTTTCAATTGTGCATTAAAATTACTGCTTCCCATATACGGCGGATTCGCCACCACCGCCTCATATTTCCGGCACAGGGTCAGCAGTACCGGAATGAAACCTGCCATTGCTGCTACTACTGCCTGTTCATGAAAATCCAACCCTTCGGCAGTCTGCAGGTATTCCCACCGCTGTTCGATGTACTCCACCGCTCCTTCCGGCAGGTCGAACTGCATGATGGAGCCCAGGTTCTGGGCTTGCTGCATCAGGTGGAGGGCGGCGCTGAGGGGTTCTTCGTAGCGGGCGCCTTCGCGGCCGAGGAAGT